>JAKQLT010000191.1 GCA_029567025.1 Candidatus Omnitrophota bacterium
AATAAGAAGCATTGAAGGCTGGATTCCCGCCGACCGCGCGAATCCCGATAACGGCATGAAAGAAAAAGCATTGGTTATCTGGCGTAATTTAACCGGCGATATTGAAAAAGATAACGCTATCCTTGACGCCTGGTTTAACAAAAAACGAATAAATCCGCTCGATTTTGAATTTAACGTCATTTATGTCAATGGAACTAATAACCTTCCGAATCTGAAACTCGATAATGAAAACTGGAAAGTGCGCCTGATCGAAAAAGAATTTATGACGCGCATGTGGGAGGTTGATTGATTTGAAAAATAATCAACCCGTCGCTTCAAACACTGAATTTTTACTTTATAAAAGTGAAGACGGCAAGATTAAAATCGAAGTTCGCCTGCAAAATGAAACAATCTGGCTTTCTATTAATCAAATGGCTGAATTGTTCCAGATCGATAAATCAGGAATAAGCAGGCATTTAAAAAATATTTTTGAAACAGGCGAGCTTTCGAAGAATTCAGTTGTTGCAAATTTTGCAACAACTGCAAATGACGGAAAAACCTATCAGGTCGAATATTATTCCCTCGACGTTATCATTTCAGTCGGTTACAGGGTTAACAGCATTCGCGGAACACAGTTTCGTATATGGGCGACGGAGCGGCTTAAAGAATACATAATTAAAGGGTTTACGCTGGACGATGAACGGCTTAAACGAGCCGGCGGCGGCAATTACTTTGAAGAATTGCTCGCTCGCATCCGTGATATACGATCATCGGAAAAAATCTTCTGGCGAAAAGTGCTTGATATTTATGCAACAAGTATCGATTACGACCCAAATACCGAAGACTCGAAAAAACTTTTCGCGACAATCCAGAATAAGATGCACTGGGCAGCTCACGGCCAAACCGCGGCTGAAGTTATTTTCAGTCGCGCGGATGCAAGCCGTGATAATATGGGACTGACAAACTGGATTGGTTCAAAAATCAGAAAAAGCGAAGTATTAGTGGCCAAAAATTATCTGAGCGAAGAAGAACTTAACTTATTAAACAGAATTGTGACAGCCTATCTTGAATTCGCTGAAATACAGGCGCTGAACCGAAAACCCATGTTTATGAAAGATTGGATTTTAAAACTCGATGATTTTCTAAAACTTTCCGGCAGGGAATTATTGACGAATGCCGGAAAAATAAGTCATGAAATAGCTTCTGAAAAGGCCCTTAAAGAATTTGAACTTTTTCACGCAAAAAATCTTGATGAACCCACCAATGTCGAAAAAGATTTTATCGAGGCCGAAAAAAAGATAAAACTTATAGAGCATGACACAAAAAATAACACGAAAAAAGATAAAAGAGGCTAATTATTATGCCGCCTAAAAAGAAAGATAAAATTAAAAAACATAATTTTAAAGATAAACTCATCCTGAATCAATGGCTGATAAGCCTTTTTGGAATTGACCCGCTGCGCGATCATACCGTTAACGGCAAGAAAATGAGGCCGTTTCATAAACTCGCGGATATGATAATCGGTTCGAAAATCGAAGGGCTCGATAAAGATAACCTTCATTATTTCTATAAAAATTTATTCGATATGTTCGGTGCTTCTTCAACTACGTCTATCACAAAAGAACAACTTTTAAATTATGAAGAAAACATCGTCAGTCATACGCAAAAAATTAATGAAAAACGCGACAGGCCAATCACATGGAAATATTATCAATGGCTGAATCTTTTATTTGTCGAAATTTATCTCGACCTTTATTTTCACGACCGCCAGAAACTTTTAAAAGGCCTAAACGAATATATTTTACGCTATAACGCGCATTATCCTGAATATGCCGATATTTCTCCATATACCGACGACGATCTGAACAAAATTTGCTTTCAGAACGCAACCGGCAGCGGCAAAACGCTTTTGATGCACATTAATTTTTTTCAATTCAAGCATTATGCGAAAGTTTCAGGAAATACCCGCGATATTTCAAGATCGATTTTGATCACTCCGAATGAAAGACTCAGCGAACAGCATATTGACGAATTCGGACTGAGTGGAATTTGCGCCGCGCCGTTTCTTGAAAAACAGGGAACGTTTTCTTATGGCCGCGTGGAAGCCGGAAAAATAGACGTTCTTGAAATCACGAAACTTGCGGATACTGACGGCCCTAACAC
>JAKQLT010000206.1 GCA_029567025.1 Candidatus Omnitrophota bacterium
GCATCAATATACCATGCTTTGTGCTTCTATTACTGCGCAGATAGCAGCGGAAGAAGGATTAAAAAATGGATGGAAAAGTGTTCAAGCAATGAAACGCGAGTATGACCGCCGTCGTCATTTTATTGTGGAGGCGCTTAATGAAATGGGGCTTGATTGTCATAAGCCGCAAGGCGCTTTTTACGTTTTTCCGTCGATTAAACGCTTTAAGATTAAGTCGATGGATTTCTCCAAAAATCTTTTGATGAAGCACAATGTCGCTTTAGTTCCTGGTGTGGCTTTTGGCTCGTCGTGGGATGACCATATTCGTATTTCTTACGCATCGAGCTATGAAGATCTCAAGGAAGCGGTTGTGCGGATGAAACAATATTTGAAGAATTTGTAAGTTATGGTTAAAAAAGATTTAGAAAATATTGATTTTGAGATTAATTTTTGTGAAGGGCTTTTACAAAAGAATCCTGATTTTGTCGAGGCCCTTACGCTTTTAGGTGAACTTTATACGCGAAAAGGTTTTTATGATAAAGGACTGATGATAGATAAGAAACTTGCTTGTCTTCAGCCCGAGAATGGCGTTGTTTTTTATAATCTTGCTTGCAGTTATTCTCTGTTAGGCGATTTGGAGAATTCTTTTCAAGCGTTGAAAAAAGCGATTGAACTGGGATATGATGAATTAGCGAATATGTTGGTCGACGAAGACCTTAAAAATTTACGACAAGATAAACGATTTCAGGAGTATTTCAGCTCTTTAGAACAGAAGTAATACTTGCCGCAGCCCTTCCTATGGATAATAAAAATTATAATGAAGAAAAACGACGATACATTCGGTTAAAAAGTGTTTTTCCGGTGGAGTTTTTAGTTTTACCTTTAAAAGAGAAAGGATCGGTTGCGTCTTATTGGCGACAGGGTTATACATCGAATGTCTCGGCGGGAGGCATTTGCCTGGAGACAACAGATATTGATAAGAAAACATTGGATGCCATCTTACAAAGGTCGTTATTTGAAATACGTTTTCGTCTTCATTTAACACGGCCTATGATTCCGGCGAAGGCAGAGGTCGCTTGGATTCAGAAACAAGAAGAGTCGGGGCGGTTGCGATTTCATATTGGATTAAAATTTTTGGAAATCGAACCGCGTCATTTAAGACGGATGTTGTTTCAGGCGCGCTGGCATCAATTTTCTTTAAAGATTGTTTTTTCTTTGGCCGTTCTTTTTTTGATGGGCTTTTTTTTAAGCGTTTTTCATAATCATCAGTTACGTTATGAAAATCAAAAATTGATTTCTCAAATGGTTGACTTAGGACAAAAGGTTACTCAGGATCAGCAGGCGTTAGAAAAAATTAATGAAGAGAAAATGATTGTGAAAGAAAAAATCGAACAATCTCCTTTTGATGGTAGGGTTGATTTATCCATGCTTGAAAAACAATATGAAGGCTTATTAAGCCAAGAAAAACAAATAGCGGATCGTATGAATTTGTTTAATCGTCAGAAAGAAGGGTTACAAGCCAAGGTCCTCACAAAAATGTATCAGTGGCTTAAAAATCATCAGAGTTTATCAACGGGATTGATTCAAAGTTTTGAAGGTGATGTGAATATTGTTAAAGATTGGGCTTTTACCTATGATCAGGCATTAGGAGTGATTGTTTTTCTCTTGTTCAATGATCGTAAAGCCGCGAGCGATATCTTGAATTTTTATCAAAGGATATTGAGCTCTGATTTTAAAGGTTTTTCAAATGGCTATTATTATGATTCCGGGAAAGTTGCGGAATTTACGATTCATTGTGGTCCGAATATTTGGTTAGGGCTTGCTATTTTACAGTATATTCATCAGACGAGAGATTTGAGTTATTTGCCTTTAGCCGAAAAAATCGCAGATTGGATTATTTCCTTGCAAGAAGAAGATCCTCAAGGCGGATTAAAAGGCGGACCTGGAATTTTATGGTTTGCGACGGAACATAATTTGGATGCGTACGCATTTTTTTCTATGTTAGAAATAGCGACGAAACAAAAGAAATATACTATCGCTAAGGAAAAAATTTTTTCATGGCTTAAACGATACGCGATGGTGCCGCATCCGCAAGATTATTTAGCGCCGCCTTTAAATCGTGGGCGAGGCGATTCGTTTATTGCGACTGATACGTTTGCTTGGTCATTGGCGGCGATTGGTCCAGGCAAATTAGAAGAAACAGGAATGGACCCAGAACAGATTATGGAATTCGCGCGTGAACATTGCGGGGTCAAGGTTTCTTTTAAGCGCCCGAGTGGGATTTTAGTTGAAGCCGAAGGATTCGATTTTTCTAAATACAGCAATATCGCTCGAGGAGGAATAATTTCCCCCGAATGGACATCACAAATGATTGTCTCGTATCAAATGTTAGGCAAGTATTTAGAAAAAAGAAACGCAATTAAAAGTGGGTATTATAAACAATTAGCGAATAAATATTTAGATGAGTTAAGCAAATTAATTATCGCGAGCCCATCGCCTAAAGGACAAGGAGAGGGCTGTTTGCCTTATGCAACGATGGAAAATGCGGATACAGGTCATGGCTGGTTAACGCCAAATGGAGCCAGCACGTGTTCTATTGCTGGAACGGCTTATATGATTATGGCGATTAAAGAATTTAATCCTTTGATGTTTCCAGAGAAAGGAACTCAATAATGAAATCCTATCGAGAAGAATTATATTTTTCAACGCCGCATCGTCGGGATTATATTAATATAACGGATAAAGTGGAAAGCGCTCTTCAAAAAAGCGGGATTAAGGAAGGGTTATGTCTGGTTAATGCCATGCATATTACCGCGAGTGTTTATATTAATGATGATGAAAACGGTCTATTGCAGGATTATGATGATTGGCTGGAGAATTTAGCGCCGCATGAGCCCATTGGGCATTATCGTCATAATAATACCGGCGAGGATAATGGCGATGCGCATTTGAAACGTCAAATTATGGGACGGGAAGTTGTTGTGGCGGTGACAAATGGTAAATTGGATTTTGGGCCGTGGGAGCAGATTTTCTATGGGGAATTCGACGGCCGACGCAAAAAACGCGTTTTGGTTAAGATTATTGGGGAATAAAGAGGAAATCCCGATAGCGAGCTCATCGGCATAAATTTATGCGCTGGGTTGATTTAATTTTAAAGAAAAAATTACGTAAGTCAGGCACTCATTTAGGAGAATAAATTATGTCATTAATGGTTGTAGGAACAGTGGCGTTGGATGATTTAAAAACGCCGGCAGGAGAAATGAAAAATTTATTAGGTGGATCCGCGTCGCATTTATCGATGAGTGCGTCGTTGTTTACCAAAGTACATTTAGCGGGAATTATCGGCGAGGATTTTCCGCAAGAGCATCTCCAATTATTTAAAAAGAAAAAGATCAATATCGATTCCGTTGTCCGCGTGTCAGGAAAAACATTTCATTGGTGCGGCGAATATAAAAAAGAAGATTTAAATTCCGCGATTACTTTAAAAACAGAATTAGGCGTGATTACGCAATATGTTCCGCGAGTGACTCCGGCACAAAAAAATATTCCGAATGTTTTTTTAGCGAATATTGACCCTGAAACACAATGGAAATTTTTAAAATGTATGAATAAGCCAAAATTTGTCGGTATGGATACGATGAATTTATGGATTAACACGATGAGAGAAAGCGTGCTTCGTTTAATGAAGGAAGTTGATTTATTAGTTTTAAATGATGGCGAGGTGCGGTTATTAACGGGGGAAACGAATATTATTAAATCAGCGAAGCGATTACGCAAGATGGGGCCTAAAATAATTGTGATAAAAAAAGGTGAACATGGCGTTTTTTGTTATAGTGATAAATTTTTATTTGGATTTCCGGCGTTTCCTGTGTCTGATGTTATTGACCCGACGGGTGCAGGAGATACATTTGCGGGCGGATTGATGGGGTATTTAGCGAAAAAAGGAAAAATAAACGAGAAAAATCTTCGTCAAGCGCTTATTTATGCCACGATTTGTTCTTCGTTTAATGTGGAAGGTTTTGCGGCAGAAAAAACCGCACCATTAACATTGGCGAATATTTATAAACGTAAAAAAATATTTTTAAAATTTATGAAAGGACCTTCATGATAGAAATCTATCAACGCATCGCTTTAATTATTGCGGTTTTATTACCATTTTTTAATATTCCTTTGATTATCCGCATGATTCAGCGTCGTTCGTCGCAGGATATCAGTCTGTTTTGGGCTGTTGGCGTATGGACGTGTTTATTGATTATGCTGCCATCCGCCTTAACATCGCCGGATATTATTTGGAAAACATTTAGCGTGACAAACGTGATTTTGTTTTCTTGTGTAGTCATAACGGTTCTTTATTTTAGAAAGAAGAAAATATGACGCGTTGTGGAATGGTTTCTATCGTCGGTCGTCCGAATGTTGGGAAATCAACTCTTTTAAATGCGATTTTGGAAGAAAAAGTCGCGATTGTTTCTAAAATTCCTCAGACAACGCGCCAGCAGATTCGCGGCATTTATACGGAAAAGCGCGGGCAGATTGTTTTTATTGACACGCCCGGTTTTCATATAGGCCATGATGGATTGGATAAATATATGAATCAGTCATCCGTCGGAACACTGGATGAAGTGGATTGCATTATTTATTTGGTTGATTTAAGCCGCCGCCTTGGCCCCGAAGAAGAAAGTATTGCTGAAAAAGTAAAACAGGCCCGATGTCCTGTTATTTTAGGCCTCAATAAAGTGGATGTTTATCCGCAGAACCTTCCGTTATATATTTCTTTTTGGGAAAAAATTGTTGGAAAATCGGTTCATGAGATGGAAAAGTTTATGTTGATTCCTCTATCCGGGCAAGAAGGGACGAATATCGATAAGTTATTGGATATTATTTTTGGTTTTTTACCTGAAGGAGAATTGTTGTATCCTGATAATATTATTTCCGATATGCCGCAGAATATGATGATCGCGGATATTATTCGTGAAAAATTGTTTCATTTGATGCATCATGAAATCCCGCATTCTTTAGGCGTCAAAATAGAAGATATTCAGAAAAAAAAGAATAAAGTGCTTCATATTAAAGCCCTGATTTACGTCGAGCGCGAGAGCCAGAAAGAAATTGTTATCGGCAAAAAAGGAGATATTCTTAAACAAGTGGGGACACTCGCGCGCGTTGAGTTAGAAGATTTATTAGAGAAAAGAATATTTTTAGAGCTTTTTGTGAAAGTGCAAGAACGCTGGCGAGAAGATTTTTCTTTTCTTGAAGATGCGGGATATCGTTTAAAATAATATGATGAAAAAGTATGTGACGGTTAAAGAAATTCAAAGACTTGATAGAATAGCGATTGACCACTATAAAATTCCATCTTTGTTTTTGATGGAAAATGCCGGAAGAGCCGTCGCGCGCGAAGTTGTAAAATTTTTAAAGAAGAAAAATAAAAATGGATGGGTATCTGTTTTTTGCGGGACCGGCAATAATGGCGGTGATGGACTGGTAGCGGCGCGTTATTTAAAACAGGCCAATATAAAAATAAAAGTTTTTCTTATTGGAAAAAAAGAGTGTTTAAAAAATGACGCGGCTGTCAATTATCGTTTGCTGAATCAAGTCAAATGTCCTGTCGCTGAAGTTTCAAGAATAACAAAGCCGTTTATAAAAAATATTGCGCAGTCTTGTCTTATTGTTGATGCTTTATTTGGCGTCGGGCTTAATAGAGAAGTTACGTCTTTTGTTAAAGAAATCATAGAGCTCCTTAATAAATCGCAAAAAAATATTTTTGCTGTTGATATTCCATCGGGATTAGACGGCACAACCGGGGTTATTCACGGCGTTTGTATTAAGGCTCAAAAAACTGTTACATTTACTTTTGCGAAAAAAGGTTTTTTTCTTCGTCAAGGCCCTCAACATGTGGGCCAGATTGTAGTTGTTCCTATAGGCATTCCTAAAAAAATCACTCATGACTGTTTCTAATAAAAATATCGCGGATGTTATTCGTATTTTAAGAAAAAAAGTGAAATCGTTGCCTGATCCATCGGTTACTTTGGTGGGAAAACGCTGGCGTGATCCGTTTCTTGTTTTAATTTCTTGTATTTTAAGCTTGCGTACGAAAGATCAAACAACGCTTCCGGCTTCTGAGCGGTTATTTCGGCTGGCTGATAATCCGACAGATATGTCGACATTAAACGTCAAAGAAATTGAAAAAGCGATTTATCCGGTTGGTTTTTATCGGACGAAGTCAAAAAATATTTTAGGAATTTGCCAAGACTTATTGAATAAATTTCAGGGCAAAGTTCCCGATGATCTTGATATTTTGTTGACTTTGAAAGGCGTAGGGCGCAAAACAGCGAATTTGGTTTTAACAGAAGGATTTGGCAAACCGGGTATTTGTGTGGACACGCATGTGCATCGTATTTCTAATCGTTTAGGATATGTTAAAACAAAAACGCCGTACGAAACCGAAATGGCCTTACGGGCAAAATTGCCTTTGCCATATTGGATTTCATATAATTCTCTTTTAGTTTTGTGGGGACAAAATGTGTGTAGACCGCTGTCTCCGTTATGCTCTTCTTGCGCTATTCAGAATTTTTGCGCGAAAAAAGAAGTAAAAAAGAGCCGATAATTTTCATATTTTTTCTTTTTTTGCAGGAATAATCGTTTTTTTTATCAATAGATACTCTTTTTTTTCAATCTCGACGGTATTTTGAAAGAAAAAACGCATCCTTTTATAAAAAAGATATTGAATGCCCGATGAAAATGTGTTAAAAATTTATCAACATCAATAAAAAATTTTTTAAATTTAGAAAGAAGAATTTTAAAACGATGAAAAGAATAAGGAGGAGCGAATAAAAAGAACCGCGCGGTTCTTTTTTTATTTCTAAAATATGGGAAAAGTCGTCGGATTAACATATGATATTAAAGAAGATTGGGTGGTTGATGGCGCAGACCCGCAAGATGCGAATGCGGAATTTGATAGGCCCAAAACCATTGATAATGTGGTAAAGGCTTTTGAATCCGCCGGGCACACGGTTGTCCGCATAGGGAATATTAATAGCTTGTTAAGACAATTAGATAGTTTGAAAGTCGATATTGTTTTTAATATTTGTGAAGGCCGTCAGGGGCGTAATCGAGAATCTCAAGTGCCTGTTCTTTTAGAAATGAAAGGAATTCCTTTTGTCGGCGCCGATGGGCTTTGTTTAGGTGTTACTTTGGATAAAGTGGTCGCGAAGAAATTATTTATTTCTGAAGGCATTCCCACGCCGCGATTTTTTATTGCGGGATTAAATGATAATTTGAAGAAATTAAATAAAATAGGATTTCCTTTAATGGTTAAAACGCGTCATGAGGGTTCTTCTAAAGGGATTTCTGAAAAATCGCGTGTTTATGATTATAAAGGTTTAGAACGTCAAGTGAAATTAATTAATGAGGTTTATGGCCAGACAGCGCTTGTAGAGGAATTTATTAAAGGGATGGAATGCACTGTTCCTGTTTTAGGAAATAATCCTCCTGAAGCGATGCCGATTGCGCAGGTAAGCATTGATGATAATGTGAAGTTGGGCGATCAATTTTATACCTTTGAACGCATTGCATGTGATCGTTTACGTTATGTTATACCGGCTAAGCTTTCAAAGACATTAGAAAGAAAGATTAAAGATTTAGCCGTGCGTGTTTTTCAATGCGTGGAGTGTCGCGATTTTGGTCGCGTTGATTTTCGTATTGATGAAAAAGGGCGGCCGTATGTTTTAGAAATCAATCCGCTTCCGTCTTTAGATGAAGAAGATGTTTTTCATTTATTCCCGAAATTATTGGGATCGGATTTTAATAAAACTGTTAATAAAATATTGAATTTCGGCTTGGAACGTTACGGATTAAAACCATAAGGCGTGAAAGATTTTTTATTGACATTAAAGAGCGTGACAGTAAAATAAGCGTTTAAAAAAATGAAAGGAATAAATGAATACGGTTGGAACCGCTTTAGGTGTTAAAAAATTAACGGCTGAAGAAAATCGCGTTATAAGTTTTTTTAAAGACGCCACGCCTTTTGATTGGGAAGATTGGCAATGGCAAATCCAGAACACCATTCGTTCCAAAGATATTATTGAAAAGCTTGTTGATTTAACTGATGATGAAATACAAGGAATTGATGGTTGCGGGAAAAAGCTTTCCATGGCGATCACACCTTATTTTGCAAGCTTAATTGATTCAAAAGACCCTAACTGTCCTATTCGCTTACAAAGCATTCCACAAAAATTTGAATTAGAAACATCCGACGGTGAAATGGCTGATCCGTTAGCCGAGGATCATTGTTCGCCGGTGCCGGGCTTGGTGCATCGTTATCCCGATCGTGTTTTATTTTTAGTGAGCGAAATGTGCGCGATGTATTGCCGTCATTGCACGCGTTCGCGTATGGTGGGCAAACGCACGCGTAAATTAAATAAAGAAACGTATGAGGCCGCGTTTGAATATATCCGATCGAATAAGAAAATTCGTGATGTCCTTATTTCCGGCGGAGATCCGCTTATCTTGCAAGATGATGATTTAGAATATATTTTAAAGAACGTTAGAAGTATTCCTCATGTCGAATTTGTCCGTTTAGGAAGCCGTATTCCTGTTACCTTGCCGCAGAGAATTACCTCTGATCTTGTGAAAATATTAAAAAAATATTCTGTTTGGATGAGTATTCATTTTAATCACGCGAAGGAAATTACTAAACGCGTTAAGTTTGCCTGTGAATTATTGGCGGATAACGGCATTCCGCTGGGAAGCCAGACGGTTCTTTTAAAAGGAATTAATGATAAGCCGTCAGTTATGAAAAAATTGATGCATGAATTATTAAAGATTCGTGTGCGTCCTTATTATATTTATCAATGCGATCCGATTACAGGCTCAAAACATTTTCGCACGTCGGTTTCTACAGGAATTAATATTATGGAAAAATTGTATGGCTTTACAACCGGATATGCGATTCCGACATTTGTGATTGACTGCCCTGGCGGCGGCGGCAAGGTTCCTATTCCTATCAAAACGATTATGGATGAAAAAGACGGTATTTATACGTTACGTAATTATGCGGGCAAGCTTTATACCTACCAAGATCCGAAATAGGGATTTCAATATTTTATCGCTGAAAATAAAAAATAGTATACTTTTGAAAAAGATTTTATATAATAGACCCATATTTTAAGATTTTATTAATATTTAACAATGTCTCAAAGGTGGTGATTTTTAGTGACTATTGAAGTGAAGATTTCAGATCCGCACAATTTTGAAAAAGCCATGCGTATTTTTAAAAAAGCATGCCAAAAAGATGGCTTTATGATGGAGATCAAAGAGCGTCGGTATTATTCGAAGCCTTCCGATAAAAAACGTTTTAAGGGAAAAGTCAAACGATAAGTTTTTGAACAGGGCTTTGGGCTTTTAGTTCTTTTAAGGTTTTTCATAAGAGAAGAACCGATGATAAAAAGCTCAAAGCCATTTTTTATTTTTCTTGCCGTTTTATATTAGGAAACTTTTTAAAAAAGGAAAAAATATGATTAAAGTCAAGCGTGCGCTTATCAGTGTTTCAGACAAAAAAGGGCTTGTGGCATTTGTGAGAGGTCTGGTGAATTTAGGGGTCGAGATTATTTCAACCGGCGGAACAGCTAAACAATTAAGAGATGCCGGTTTTGTTGTCAAAGAGGTTTCGGAACATACGGGATTCCCAGAAATGCTCGATGGAAGAGTTAAAACCTTGCATCCTAAGATTCACGGCGGGCTTTTGGCTGTTCGTGATAATCCTGAACATATGAAGCAAGTTAAAGATCACCAGATTGAACTTATTGATATGGTGGTTGTGAATTTATATCCGTTTGAAAGCGTGACAGCAAAGAAAAATGTTTCTTTAGAAGAAGCAATTGAAAATATTGATATCGGTGGTCCGTCGATGTTGCGTTCGGCGGCAAAAAATTTTAAAAGCGTCGCTGTTGTTTGCAACCCGGACCGTTATGAGGATGTATTAAAAGAACTTCAGCTCAATAGCGGGATTCTTTCTGATACGGTATTGTTTAGTTTAGCGGTTGAGGTTTTTCAACGCACAGCGGGATACGATCAGATTATTTCGGAATTTTTGGCCAAACGTTTATCCAGTGAGGAATTTGGTTTATTTGCCAAGAATTTTTCTTTGAAATTTTCTAAAGTTCAGGATTTACGTTACGGCGAAAATCCTCATCAAAAAGCGGCTTTTTATCGCGACTATCATAAAGAATTTGGTTTTGGCCATATGAAACAACTGCACGGCAAGGAGCTTTCTTTTAATAACATTTTGGATCTTAATGCCGCGGTTGATTTTGTTAAAGGTTTTTTCGATCCGGCGGCGGTTATCATTAAACATAATAATCCAACGGGAGTTTCAGAAAATAAATCGTTAGTTAAGGCTTATCAAGAAGCTTTTGCTTGTGATCCTCTTTCTGCGTTTGGCGGGATTATTGGCCTTAATAAAGCTGTCGATGAAAAAACAGCTGTAGCGATTTCCAAAAGCGGTTTTATGGAATGCGTCATCGCGCCGAGTTTTGAGAAAAAAGCGATTGAAATCCTTGGTGAAAAGAAAAATTTACGTTTGATTGAATTCGATTTTAATGGATTGGAAAAAGAAGAATATGATTTTAAGAAAGTTTACGGCGGATTATTGTTACAGCAAAAAGATAATGTCGACCTTAATAAAAATGAATTAAAAATTGTCACGAAAAAGAAGCCGACTCAAGCGCAGATGGATTCGTTATTATTTGGATGGAAAATTGTTAAGCATGTGAAATCGAACGCCATCGTCTTGACGAAAGGAAAAAAAGTTGTTGGCATTGGGTGCGGTCAGACCAGCCGTGTCGAGAGCGTTGAAGGAGCTATTCGTAAAGCAGGCAAACAGGCGAAAGGCGCTGTTTTAATTTCAGACGCGTTTTTCCCAAAGACGGATAATATTCACGCTATGCGTAAAGCTGGAATTGCGGCAGTTATTCAGCCGGGCGGTTCTATTGCGGACGCGGAAATTATCAAAGAGGCGGATAAGGCTAAGATCGCGATGGTTTTTACCGGCATTCGCCATTTTAAACATTAATTGTTATCTTTCCGATGAATATTCGTGAGGCCAAAGATTATTTATCTTCCTTTGTCAATCATGAATTATTGTTAGATAAGAAAAGTTTTACGTCTTTTCATTTAAAGCGTATCACTTTGCTATTGTCCTTATTAAGAAATCCTCAAAAAAATCTTAAAATTATTCATGTCGCGGGATCCAAAGGTAAAGGATCCACAGCCGCTATGATTGCGGAAATTCTAAAGCAGTCGGGTTATCGCGTTGGCCTTTATACGTCGCCGCATTTTTATCATTTTCGTGAACGCATTCGTATTTTATCGTTAAAGAACAAAAACGAAAATCGTCAGGAGCTTTTTTCGGATTGTATCAGTGAAAGAGATTTTTATAAAACTCTCCGACAGCTTAAACCTTTTATTGAAAAAGTCCGTCGGAAAAAGCAATTAGGATTTTTAAGTTTTTTTGAAGTAATGACGGCGTTCGCGCTTTTTTATTTTAAAAAAAAGAATGTCGATATGGTTATTTTAGAAACAGGATTAGGCGGACGGCTTGATGCGACTAACGCGGCTAACGGTTTTATTTGTGTTTTAACGCCTATCAGTTTGGAGCATACGCAACTTTTAGGATCTACGATTGAAAAAATCGCTTGTGAAAAAGCTGCGATTATTAAGAGTAAAAATCAATCTGTGGTTATTGCTGCGCAAAATAAAAAGGCGTTTTCAGTTTTCATGCAACGTTGCCGGATGTTCGGTATTCATCCTTATGACGTCAGGCAGATGATCCCGATATTTGTTCGACAAAATCTTAAGTCGCAAGAATTTCATTTAAAAACAAAAAAAAGTTTTTATCAAAATTTAAAATTGCCGTTATTAGGAAGACATCAGTGTTGGAACGCGGCTACGTCAATAGCAACGATCGAATTATTGCAAAATAAAGGATTTCAGATTTCTGAAGACGCCATTGAGAATGGAATTAAAAATGTTTTTTGGCCAGGGCGGTTTGAAATTTTTGATATCAAAGGGCGCAAAGTTGTTTTGGACGCCGCGCATAATCCCGCGTCGATAAAAGAGCTTGTTAAAACACTCAAGAATGTTTTTGTTGATCAAAAAATGGTCATTATTTTAGGCCTTTCTCAAGATAAAGATAAGAAGGGAATTTGTCAGCAGCTTCGACAAGCGGCGCGTTGTGTGATCGCGACACAGGCGCGACATCCGCGCGCGATGGATTTTACTTTAGAAGAGTTAAAGCGATATTTTCCACAAAAAATATGTTATAGTGTCTCGTGTCTTCCTAAGGCCTTAGCCTTAAGTTTGGGAAAAACACATCGAGGAGATATTATTTTAATAACAGGTTCTGTTTTTCTGGTAAGTGAAGCGAGGAAGTTATGTCGGAATTTAAAAAAATAAATGATACGATCGCGGCCATTGCTACTCCCGTAGGACAAGGCGGGATTGGGATTGTTCGTTTAAGCGGAAACCAGGCGTTTCGTATTACCGAAGAAATTTTTGTTGCGAAAGCTTCTAAGAAAAAAAGCTTGGAAAACGGCCGTATTCATTACGGTTGGATTATTGATAGTAATAATAATGATGAGCCTTTGGATGAGGTTCTTGTTATGGCTTTTCGCGCACCGCAGAGTTATACCCAAGAGGACGTGATTGAAATTAATTGTCATGGCGGAATTGTCGTCTTAAAGTCCATTTTATCTTTGATTTTAGAGAAAGGCGCGCGATTAGCCGAACCCGGTGAATTTACCAAGCGCGCTTTCTTAAATGGACGGATTGATTTAACTCAGGCCGAGGCGGTTTTAGATATTATTCAATCTAAGACGGATGCGTTTTTACGTGTTTCGACGCATCAATTGAAAGGTGAGTTAGCGATTGTTTTAGAAGCTATACGTGAAGAGTTAATGAATGTTTATACTCAAACAGAGGCCTTTGTGAATTTTCCTGAAGACGAAATAGACAAGCAATCGCAAAGCGCCTTATCTCATCAAATATTATTAGTCCAGAATCGCATTTCAGAACTTTTGGTTTCCAGCGCGCATGGCCGTGTATTAAAAGAAGGGATGTCTCTTGTTTTATGCGGGAAGACGAACGTCGGGAAATCATCATTGTTAAACGCTCTTTTAAAAACGCCGCGGGCTATTGTTTCACCGATCGCCGGAACAACGCGTGATACGATTGAAGAAATGGCCCAAATTCAAGGCATTCCTTTTCAGATGATTGATACCGCGGGATTTTTAAATCCATCAGATATGATTGAAGAAGAAGCTATTCGTCGTAGCCGTATGTCTTTAGAAAAAGCGGAATTTGTTTTATTTGTTCTGGATTTAAACCAGAATTTGACACAAGAGGATTTTCTTTTGATGGAACAAATTAAACATAAATCCATGATAGTTGTTCTTAATAAAAAAGATCTTAAACAGAATTTAGATGAAAAAGAATTACAAGATTTTTTAAAAGAAAAAGATTCCGTTAAAGTTTCTGCGGTGACTCAAGAAGGCATTCGTGAATTGGAAGAAAAAATTCTCGAACACGTCTGGCAGGGGAAGATTGTTGATACGCATGGCGTTTTAATCAGCAATTTGCGGCATATAGAATCGTTAAAACATTGCGAAGTAACGTTATTAAAGGCGCAAGATATTTTAAAAAATGATATGCCTTTAGAATTTGTTTCGGAAGAGATTAAAGAAGCTATTCATTTTTTAGATGAAATTACTGGGCGGGATATCAGCCAAGATCTTTTAGAAAAGATTTTTTCTCAATTCTGCATTGGCAAATGATCTTCCTCAAACTTTATATCTATCAGCGAATTATTTAAATCTGTTCTTAACAATTCTTTGTGGATTTGGAGCAGATCTTTCATCAGATTTTTATCTTCCAAGAGACTTTTCATTTTCGGGTTAATTAAAAGTTTTCCGATGTCTTTATTTTTAATATCACGAATCACATCTTCATCCGCGATAAAATTTTTAAATGTTTGATGGTTGATGATGTCCTGATATTTTTGGATAGATTGGATTTGTTTAATGGCCACAATACTTTGCGCGTCTTCAGAAGAGAGAGACATCAGTTTGTGCATATTATAGATAGGGATTTTTATCAAAGGATTTAAAAGCGCGTAAGTTTTAGATTTTATGATATCTTCTTGAATCATTTTTATTTTATTGTTTTTGTCAGGGATAAACATAATGGCCATTATGAGGATAATAATGGAAATCCCGCGTGAACAGAAATAAACAAAACTTCCTAAAAATTTGCTTAATTTTGAAAGTTCCGGCTTCTTTTTTAAGGCCTTGTTTTTTAATTGAATGATTCCTGATAATATAAAAGATAAGATCAGCGGCGCTAAAAGTATTATGAGTGCCGTTATAAGGATGTTTTCTTTCTTGAGATAATAAAAAAAAGCAAGAATTGCGCTTATGATAAGGCAAAAAGGGCCTAAAAGAGATTGGAAAAAACCTTTTTTCCAGCCTTTATAAATAAAAAATACTCCTGCAATGATGATAATATAATCTGTCATAAAAAAAATTGATGTTTTTTACAATTTTTATGTTTATTATAGGTTAAAAGTAGATAATACGATAGGTGTAAAACATTTTTTCTTACAATAAAACGAAAATATTTTTGACATAAATTTGCTTTTTAAATAATTATATATTATATTTACCTTGAAGATAACGTTTTCCTACATTGAAGCTGTTCTCTTATATATTAAATATCCAGCCACGGTATAAGAGTAGAAATAATTTTTTTAAAATTTTGAGTTGTTTGAGGAATATAGTATTCTGAAAATCATCTTGCGTCTTGCATAGAAAAGATTAGAATACAGTTAAATTTTATAGATAATTGATAGTAAAGGGGTTAAGGCAAATGGGGGATGAGAGAAATAAAAGAAGAAGCAATCGGTTAAGCTGTTTCGTACCTGTGGAAGGAAAGCGCGGGACCGCGTTTGATCATATAAAAACAGTGGATTTTAGTAAAGGAGGATTGGGATTTGTTTCGGAAGCCAAAATTCCTTTAGGAAAAGAGATCGCTATTGAGATTTTGTTAGGTTTGGAACAAGAACCTGTTTACGCTATTGGAGAGATTCGTTGGGTAAAAAAGGTTTCAGGAAAAAATAGTTATCGTTTAGGCGTTTATTTTAAAGAAGTTTTATCCGGAGGCAAAAACCGTTTAAATAAATTTTTTTCTCATAAAGAGTGAGGTGTTTCTATGAATGCAAATATTAATAGGTTAGACCAAAGGCTTTTTGAGCGGTTTCCCGCACGTTTTCCTGCCAAATTTAAAGATACGCGTGAAGATTTTGGATCAACAGTTCAATTAAGAGATGCTTCTGCTGAAGGCGCGCGCATTGTTTCTAAAGAGCGTGTTTATTTGAATGATAGTCTGTCGTTAGAAGTTGAACTCCCCGATGGTCACGCGCCTATGACATTACGCGGACAAGTTGTTTGGGTCAAAAATAATACAGAAAGTTGGGATGTTGGTTTAAAATTTTTTAAGACTTCTTTGATGCCTCTTTCCCGCCTTTATAAATTTGTTGCGCCTTCCTTAGCGTAAGAAGATTTTATGTCTTGTCTAATCAGAGTTCGCATATTAGAATGTGAAATCAAATATTTTTGTAATGCCACACGTTAAGCAAGGGAAAAAATAATGACTTCTAAAGGTTATCAATATAGTGATGATGGCGTTTCTTTTTGTGCTTGTGATTTAGCGACACAAAGGAATATTTATTTTCCTCTTTCTGGCATTGACGCCAAATCTTTAAAATCTTCCATCACGCCCTATTTAAGCGGCGATATCAAAATTGATAAATATCATTATGTGACAAAGCCTGTTTCTCGGGAAGATTTGCGTAATCCTGTGCGCAATTTTTTTGTTCATATCCCGGGCAAACAAACCATTTCTTTAGCGCAAGATTGTGATGAAAAGAATTCTATAAACGTTGAAGCCGGTTTGCTTTGGCATAAAGTAACGCGATTATTTCCATCCGTTGGTTTACAGATAGAGGCGCTTAATTTTATTCCGGTTACAGGTGAAAATGTGGAGCTTATGTCGGTCACGGTTAAAAATATTTCTAAGAAAAATATTTCTTATGTTCCGACCGCGGCAATTCCTTTATTCGCGCGTTCGCTTGCCAATAAACATGACCATGAACATGTGACCGCGCTTCTTAATCGTATTAAACAAATTCCCCAAGGCGTTGTAGTGACTCCGACTATGATTTTTAATGAAGAAGGCCATCAAATAGCCCAGAGCCAATATTTTGTTTTAGGCATAACGGATAAAGACGAAAATCCCGTTGGCACATTTCCAACGATGGATAGTTTCTGCGGTGATGACACAAATTTATCGTATCCACAGGCAGTTATAAAAAATATTTCTCCGAAAGTTTTATCGAAGACAGAATTAAACGGCAAGGAAGCGGTTGGCGCGTTACGTTTTAAGGCGGAAACAATCAAGTCCAAACAAGTAAAAAAATATTTCTTTGTGATTGGCGTCGTTGAAAAAGAAGCAAATGTTAAAAAGATTTTTAATGCTTTTAATTCATGTGAGAAATTTTCAAAAACCTTAGAAAAAAATAAATTATATTGGCAGGAAAAAATTGGCTCTGTGTCATTTGTCACAAAAGATAAATCGTATGATGCCTGGATGCGCTGGGTGGCTTTACAGCCGATTTTACGTCGAATTTTCGGATGTTCTTTTTTGCCGGACCATGATTACGGTAAAGGCGGAAAAGGCTGGCGGGATCTTTGGCAGGATTTGTTGTCTCTTATTCTCATTGAGCCCGAAAATGTTCGAGAGCATTTAATCAATAATTTTGGTGGCGTGCGTATAGACGGCTCTCATGCCACGATTATTGGCGCAAAGCCCGGCGAGTTTATTGCCGATAGAAATGCAATTTCACGTGTTTGGATGGATCACGGCGTTTGGCCATTTACTACGCTTTTATTGTATATTGATCAGACTGGCGATTATGATATTTTACTCGAACAAAATACGTATTTTAGAGATCCACAATTATCTCGTGCGCAAGAAAAGGATTTTGCGTTTTCTTCGTCGTATGGAAGCAAATTAAAAGACAAGTATGGTCAAGTCTATTATGGCTCTATTATTGAGCATATGCTCATTGAGCATCTTGTCCCATTTTTTAATGTGGGCGAGCATAATATAATACGTTTGGAAGGCGCGGATTGGAATGATGGCCTTGATATGGCAGCGGCGCGCGGCGAAAGTGTTACGTTTATGAGTTATTATGCTGGTAATTTATTTTTGTTCGCGGATTTGTTGGAGGATTTATCTAAGGAAAAGAACATTGCCCGATTGTCTTTATTAAAGGAAATTCAGCCTTTACTCGATGACAAAATTAATAATGATAATCCGCAAGATAAAAAGAAATTATTGTATGAAAAATATTTTCCTTCGGTTCAACCGGAAGTAAGTGGCGAGAAAGTCGACATTGCCGTTGTTGCATTAGTTAAGAATTTACGTAAAAAAGCAGCGTGGATATTTTCGCATATTCGTCAATCGCAAAAAGTGAATGTGGATAAAAATATTTGGTTTAATGGTTATTATGATAATGACGGCAAAGCGGTTGAAGGAAAAATCAATGGAAAAGTTCGTATGACGTTAACAGGTCAGGTTTTTCCTATTATGAGCGGATTAGCGGAAAATGCTGATATTAAGGACATTGTGCAATCGGTTAAGAAATATTTGGTGGATAAAAAACTCGGCGGCGTTCGTTTGAATACAGATTTTGGCGTTGACCATTATTTAAGTTTAGGCCGCGCGTTTGGTTTTGCGTATGGCGCCAAAGAAAATGGCGCGTTTTTTAGCCACATGACGGTCATGTATGCGTTTGCTTTATATAAAAGAGGATTTGCGCGGGAAGGTTATGAAGTTTTAAATTCTCTTTATAAAATGTGTGCGGATACAGAAAAAAGTAAGATTTATCCCGGCATTCCAGAATATTTTGATAATGAAGGCCGGGGAATGTATCCGTATTTAACAGGTTCAGCGAGTTGGTTTTTATTGACGCAACTAACACAAGTGTTTGGCGTTAGAGGACGTCGGGGAGATTTGATCCTTTCTCCCAAACTGGTGAAAGAACAATTTGATAAAAATGGCGTAGTTCAAGCCACATGTTTCTTCGCTCATAAAAAACTAATTATAGAATATATAAATAAACAATTTTATGATGCGCATGATTATGTTGTTGTTAAAATTTATATTAATAATAAACATATTTCTCATATTAATCATTATTCAAAAGAAGTTTGCATTCCCCGATCGCTGATAAAAAATCAAAAAGGCGTTGTTCATATTAAAGCCATTTTTGATAAAAAAGCTTAAAAATCTTCATTTTTTATCGCTGTATAATAGAGGAAAAACCTTTATTTTCTATTTTGACAATTAAAAAGTGCAATGCTATACTCAAGCTCCCTAAAAGCCATAAAATATTAGAATTTCATGTCTATGAAAAAATTTTTTTTTATATTTTTAAGCGCTGTTATTTTGACGTTAACAGGTTGTACGGCCAAACGTTCAGACCCTAATGAAATTACTGTTTGGCATTGGATGACAGACCGTCATAAAGCTTTTGAAGAATTAGCAAAAAAATATCAAGAAGAAACAG
>JAKQLT010000216.1 GCA_029567025.1 Candidatus Omnitrophota bacterium
AATTGATATCCTGGATCACTTATGCCTGGGGTTCCCGCATCCGTCACAAGCGCCACTTTTTTGCCTTCCTGCAGCTGTTTTAAAATATACACACCTTTGGAAATTTGATTATGTTCAAAATAGCTGGTTAAGGGCGTTTGGATTTCATAATGCTGGCATAAAATACGGGTATGGCGCGTGTCTTCAGCGGCAATAAGATCGACGCTACGCAGCGTTTCAACCGCACGAAACGTAATGTCTTTAAGATTTCCGATGGGAGTGGAGACAATAAAAAGCATAAGTTAGAGAATGGAACTATTTATTCAACGGTGACAGATTTTGCTAAATTACGCGGCTGATCGACGTCGCAACCACGCTTAACCGCAATATAATAGGCAATCATTTGAAGCGGAAGCGCGATGAGAAATGGCGTTAAAAGCTGATTAATTTTAGGAATAAAAATAACATTATCCGCGTGTTTATTAATAACCTCATCGCCCTCAGTGGCAATCGCGATAACTTTACCTCGACGAGAACGGATTTCTTGAATATTAGAGATCATTTTTTCATAAATATTTGATTCCGGCGCTAAACAGATAACCGCCCGGTATTCATCAATGAGCGCAATAGGCCCGTGCTTCATTTCACCAGCCGCGTAACCTTCCGCCGGAATATAAGAAATTTCTTTTAATTTAAGAGCGCCTTCCAAAGCCGACGGGAAATTTATATTCCGTCCTAAAAACAAGAAACATCCGTAATGCGCGTTATTTTCCGCGATCTTCGCAATGGCATTCTTATCTTTTAAAATTTTGATATACGCCGAAGGAATTTGTTTTAAATCTTTAATAAACATCTTGGCTTGTATTGAACTTAAAGTTTGTCGCGCGTTTCCTAACTTAATCGCGAAAAGATACAAAATGCCTAATTGCGCCGTATAAGCTTTGGTCGAGGCAACACCGATTTCCGGCCCGGCGTGCGTATATAAAACTCTGTCGGAAACACGCGCTAAAGAAGAGCCAACAACATTACAAATAGAAATTATCTTCGCGCCTTTCAATTTTGCTTCTTTCACGGCGGCTAAAGTATCCGCTGTTTCCCCGGATTGACTAATCGCGACCACAAGAGTTTTCTTATTAATCACAGGCGTCCGATAACGAAATTCGCTGGAAACATCAATCGAAACAGGAATAGATGCTAATTGCTCAATCAAATATTTTCCTACGAGACCCGCATGATACGCTGTGCCACAGGCCACAATAAAAATATGATTAATGCCTTTAAAGCATTTTTCTGATAGCCCTCCATCATCAAATGAAATTTTATTATTTTTAATCCGATGCTGAAACATCTGGGTTAAAACACTCGGCTGTTCGTGAATTTCTTTAAGCATAAAATGCGGAAAACCTTGTTTCTTGACGGTGTCCACTTTTAAAGTGACTTTATCAATATGGCAAGAAACCGCACGGCCGTCGAAATCAAAAAGTTGAATTTTATCTTCTTGAATTTTAGCTAACTCGCCTTCTTTAAGATAAATGACTTTTTTTGTATGTTCTAAAATAGCCGGCACATCAGACGCGATAAAATTCTCATTTTTCCCCAAACCAATAATAAGAGGCGAACCGATACGCGCCGCGATCAAAATATCCGGTTCATCCAAACACAAAACACCTAACGCAAAAGAACCCCGAAGCTGTTTAACCGCTTTCTGAACAGCGACAAAAATATCTCTCTTATAATATTCTTCAATTAAATGAACAATAATTTCCGTATCAGTTTCGGAAACAAATTTATGGCCTTTTTTCCATAAAATATCTCTTAACTCTTCATAATTTTCAATAATACCATTATGAACTAAAACGATTTTTCCTGAGCAATCGACGTGAGGATGGGAATTGATTTTATTCGGCGCGCCATGCGTAGCCCAACGCGTATGAGAAATGCCAACAGAGCTTAAAGGAAGAGGTGAACTTTCAAGCAATTCTTCTAAATCTTTAATTTTTCCTGAAGTCTTACGAACAGCCAATTCATAATTCAATCGGTCAATAACAGCTACGCCGCTTGAATCATATCCGCGATATTCTAAACGCTTGAGCGCCTCAATCAAAATAGGCGCCGCTTGTTTTTTTCCAATATAACCGACGATTCCGCACATAAATTTTATTCTCTAATTAAAGTAATCCTTGCTCGTAATTTTTTTGCTTCGCAGGATTCATTCACCCTCTCTAAATAAAATCTTTCTCTGAGGATAGCTGAATGAAAAAGCGCACAAGGTCGATAATCAACGGCCTTTGTGCGCTGTTAACAAAGAACTATTTCTTCTCAACCGGTTTAATATTAATAAATGTCTGTTCTTTATTATATCGTCCGCGTTTTCTCGTGAAATAAACGGTCCCGTCACATAACGCAGTTAAATGCATACGGCCCGTGACATTAAGGCCTGGCTTCCATTTATTTCCCTGGCGTGTAAGCATTTGACCAGATTTAATCATTTGCCCGCCAGAAACTTTTATTCCTTTTGTTTCGGCGTAATATTTCTTTGTTGTTTTTCCTAAACGTGACATTATGCCTTTCCCTCCTGATCCTTTTCTTTTTTAAAATACACTACTTTTTATTTTTTAAAATTTCATCTATTTCTTTCTTAAAAGCATCTAAACTTCGAGCCATTGTCTTTTTTCCATTTAAATAAAAAGTCGGCGTTCCACGCACATCGACATTATTGCCTAATTCCATATCTTTTTGGATCATATCTTCATACGCCGCATCTTTTTCTTTAAAATCTTTTTCAAACTTCGCGACATCTAAACCTAATTTTTCAGCGAATTCCTTATATTTCGCATCACTTAATTCCCTCGCGTTTTCCAAAATCATATCCGCCATTTCATAATATTTTCCTTGTTCGCCAGCAGCAAAAGCGGCTTTGGCCGCAGGTTTAGCTTGCGGATGAAAATCTAAAGGAAAATTTTTTAAAATAAATTGTACATCTTGAGGATAAGCCTGCAATGTTTCTTTTAAAGGGCCATAAAAACGCGCACTGAAAGGACATTGAAAATCAACGAATTCGACGATTGTAATTGCGGCGTCTTTATTACCTCTAACAAAAGAATGCATAACAGGAATATCATAAACTTTAGAAAAATCTTCTTGAGGCGGTTGAGGAGCCTGCGGCCCTTGGCCTTGACCTAAACCTTGAAAAACAGCTTTTAATTTATTCCACTGTCCTTCTAATTCAGCAACACGCTTTTCAAGTTCCGCGATCTTTTGGTCTTTTTTGGCCTCTAATAACATTTTCTCTAATCGTAATTGAGATTTAAAAACACGTTCTTGTTGTGAAAAAAGTTTTTGGATATTAAATTGCGCACCAACAATCATAATGCCCACAAGCACTCCTAACACAACAACATAAAGATACGTTAATGTTCGTTTATTTGCGTCCATAACAGCCTCCTTAAAATAAGTTTAAATTTTGAAAAACTTAAAAAGAATACCACGTTTTATAAAAAAATTCTACAGAATATTTTTAAAGCCATTTTTAAATATAAAACAACTTTTATAAAGGAATATTTCCGAATGTAGAAACAATATATTTAATATCATCCCATCGATTCGGACAATTAAAAACGCCAATAATAAGAGTTCTTTTTCCTTCTTGCAGTGTTCCTACAAAACAAGCTCCTGCGCGACGCGTATAACCTGTCTTACCATAAATAGCTCTATCCCAACTTTTAAATAAAATTTTATTATGGCTTTTCAAATTAAGAGCTCGGCCTTCTTTGGAATAAATGGTTTTATGCCTTAATCGAATAGATTGTTTAAAAAAAGCATGTTGTAACGCCTGATGAAAAATAAGATACATATCATAAGCCGTTGTATATTGCGTGCCTTTTTTGGTAGGAAGACCATGAGAATTCGCGAATCGTGTATTTTTAGCGCCTAATTGCTTAGCGCGTCGATTCATCAACTGAACAAATTGCCATTCAGATCCAGCGACAGCTTCAGCTAAAACAACGCTGGCGTCATTCGCGGAATTGACAATAGCCGCATGAAGCAAATCCGCGACCCGATATTCTTCTCCCGGCCTTAAATTCAATTTTGTGGGCTGAACATAAGTCGCTGTTTTATGAACTGTTACATATTCATCCAAGGATAAACGCTCTAAAACAATAAGCGCAGTCATCACTTTTGTCGTGCTTGCCGGCAAAACTTTCAAAGAAACATTCTTTCCATAAATCCTTTTTCCTTTAGTCGCGTCAGAAAAAATAACTGAACGGCAAGAAACACGATAGGCCTGCGCTACAAAAGACAATCCAAACAAAAAAAACAATATAAACAAAGGAAAACCTAATATTTTTTTATTCATTATTATTTTCTTCATCAATATCTTTATTCACAAGAATGTTGCGCAGACTCAAAAACAAGCTCAATGGCCTTCGCCACTCCTGTCGTTGGAAAAAAATTCTGTCCTTCAGCTTTAGCAATAATCCAATGGTCTTTTTCTTTCTTAACGCTTACCCAAAAATGCTGAACTAAATGTTCTTCCGAAACAATTAAATGAATCATTGCTCTTTCTTGCTCGTCATCAAATAACATATCTTTAAAAATAACAGCAATATCTTCTTTATAATCAGAAAATTGAAATGTTTTTGAATCAAAATTTTTTATTTTATAAACTCTCAAATCCTCATCCCTTTTACTGTTTACATTTTGATGTTCTACTTTCTTAAAATAAATCTCAAAAAATTGTTCTTGCCCGCCGCCTATCCACTTGCGTTCAAACTTAGTGTCATATTGAGGAGAAATCTTTTTTGTCTTAACCGTAAATCCTGTTTCTAAAGACTCATTTAAAACCCACTCAAAAAAAGGATAAAAATCAGTAACAAGCGTGATTTCCCCGCCATTTTTAAGACGGCTATTAAGCAATTTCAAAAAATCATGGGAAAAAAGACGATGTTTAATATGCCCTTTTTTAGGCCACGGACAAGGATAAAGACAAAAAATCTTATCAATCGTTTTCAGATCAAACAATCGCTCAAAAGCCACCCACGCATCGATATGCAAAATTTTAATAAAACGATACGGCGATAAATCCTTTATCTTTTTTAACGCCTTATACGTTCTTTCCCAGATTTGCTCAATACCAACTATGTTCCTTTCAGGAAAATCAGTCGTTCGACGAGCCAAAAACTCTCCGATGCCAAAACCAATCTCCACATCTAACGGTACGTCTCGATTAAACACTTCTTTCCAATCAACAGGTCGAGAGATATCAAATAACGAAACAAGCGGATCTAATAAATGTTTTTCTTCAACGGACACAATACACTTAAACCCTTTTAAATAACTTTAAAACTATTTATTTTTTAATTTAAACAAGGCGTCCCATCCTTTATCCACTAATTGATCGTCTTTGAAAATAAGCGGCATCAATTCATCATCAGCGACAATGCCGTCTGGTTGAAGAATAGAATTTAAATAATACAAAACTGTATACACATGGCCTGTTTTTTCTAAAGTTTCTTGACGATATGGACCTTGTATTTCTATAGCGGAAAAAGTCGTTGAACCCTCTTTTATTTCATAACCCAAAAAAGAATTCTTTTTTAAAACACTTAAAACCTCTTGCGATGTCATTCCTTTTTGAAGGCCATCAAAATTCACGAGATGAATTCTTTTTTCACTCGTTAAATCTTCCTCGGAAGCTGTCATAGTCACACATCCGCAGACAATAAAACTTAACAAAAAAACAAAATATTTTTTCATATCAATAAACCTTTCTGTCTTTTCTTTTTAGCCATAACGTAAAAACCTTTACCGCCTCTTCCCTTAAAAAATCCGGGATAATCTTCATCGAACTTTTTCCCATTTTTTTTAATGTTTTATTTGAAATGGCCAACTCATGAAATCCGGCTTTTTTCGCATCAGCAATATTCGCGCCATAAAAAATAGTTTTAATATTCGCCCAATGGCACGCGCTAAAACACATCGGACACGGCTCGCACGTGGAATAAATCACGCAATCGGACAAATCAATTGTCTTAGCTTTCTGACACGCAACGCGGATCGCATGAACCTCACCGTGAGAAGTAATATCTATATCTTTCCAGACAGTATTATGTTCACAGCTTAAAACTTTTCCATTTTTCACAATACACGCGGCAAATGGCGTCTGCCCTTTTTCAACGCCTTCTTGGGCCTTCGCAATTGCCATCCGCATATATTTTTCATGATTATCTTTCATGTTAAATCCTTTCTAAGACGCGGTTATTTTATATTAAAACAAAATAGGAAACAAGCCAAATTCTGATATAATCAAAAAAATTTCAACGAAAGGGCTCTTATGTTCGAAAATATTATTTTAGGATTTGTCCAAGGCATTACCGAATGGATTCCGGTCGGTTCTAAAGGGCTGATCTTTTTAATTGAAAAAAAATTCTTTCACGCGCAAGGATTCGAAGAAATCATCGAAAAAGCTCTCTTTCTTCATTTAGGGACATTCTTCGCGGCGTTGATTTATTTCCGCAAAGATGTCTGTCAAATTTTTAAAACGCTTTTTTCTTATCAAAAACAATCCGCCGAGGATCAAAAACTCTTCACGTTTCTTTTTATTTCAACATTGATTAGCGGTTTTTTAGGAATTATTTTAGTCAAAACAATTGAGCATCTTCTTATTAAATTCGACGCGGCAGGAAATCTCATTACCATTATTGTGGGCGCGCTTTTATTGATCACCGCTTATCTGCAAATAAAAACTAAAACTCCCGGAACAAAAAAAATAAAAGACTTAAAAATCTTAGACGGAATAATATTGGGATTCGCTCAAGGATTTGCCGCGCTTCCGGGATTATCGCGATCAGGGCTAACGATGTCGACGCTTTTATTAAGACAATTTGATAAAAAAGACACTCTCAAATTAAGTTTTCTTATGAGTTTGCCTATTGTCTTAGCCGGAAATATTGTACTTAATCTAAAAGGTTTCTGCTGGTCAATGGAAATGTGGGCTGGACTTGTAACTTCTTTTATCGTCGGATTATTAACGATCCATTTGTTTCTAAAGATGGCGGAAAAAATTAATTTCGGATATTTTCTTATTGTGATGGGAATTATTATTATCTCATCGGCTTTTATCTAAAACAATCGGCCTAATAAAACATCGATAGCAGTCTCAACGCGCAAGATCCTTTTTCCTAAACTTACCGGCTTAACACCGGATGCAATAAGCGCGTCAATCTCTGAGGGAATAAACCCACCTTCGGGTCCAATAAATAAAACGGTTTCTTGTTTAACATTGCGCGGACAAATTTCTTGGGCCTGCGGATGCCCGAGAAGCGCTAATTTCTTATCGACAAGCTTTGGAACTTCATTTTTCACAAATGCAGAGAAATACCGTCGAAAACTAATTTTAGGAAAAACCGTGTCGCGCGCTTGTTCCAATCCTAAAGAAATCTGTTCTGTTATCTCATCGCCTTTAAAAATAGAACTATTCCAAAAGCTTTTTTCAACCCGCCACGAATTAAAAAGAATGAGCTCTTTAATTCCTAAAGTGGTTACCGTCGATAAGATGCGCTTGAGCATGATCGGACGAGGAAGCGCTAAGGCAAGCGTCACAGGAAGTTTTTCCGGAGGATTTTCAAAAAGCGTTACATCCAATTCTAAAGTATCTGCGTTTAAAAAAACCACTTTTCCTTTTCCTATTTTTCCATTCATAACGCCCACGCAAAGTTCATCGCCCAATTTCGCTTTATGAATTTCTAAAACATGTTTCTGCCGACGACCTGTGAGATGCGCTCTTGTTTTTTTTGTTTTAAGAAAATCTGTTTTTTGAAGCAAGATGAGATTCATAGGAAAGATTAGGGTTTCCAAATAAACCAAACAAAAACTGTTGCCGCGCTTACTGCCGCCAAGGTAAAAGGAAGTCCAATTTTCACAAATTCCTTAAATGACACTTGATAGCCTTCTTTTTTTAATAAACTGCAGGCAACAATATTAGCCGATGCGCCAATCGGCGTGATATTGCCTCCCACGCTTGCGCCAATCAATAAACCAAAAAGAAACAACGTCGGAGATATTTGCATTTTATCAGACATAGAAACAACAACCGGCAACATCGTTGCTAAAAAAGGGACATTATCCACAAAAGCCGAAACAAAGACGGAAATCAGAACAATAAGAAGATATCCTAATAAAATATTTTGGCCAATCAATAAAGACAGTTGTTTGGCAATAACTTCAATCCATCCATTGGCGGTCAAACTGCCAACGAGAAGAAAAATTCCGATAAGAAAAAAAGCTGTTTCCCAATCCAAGCTCTTTAAGATTCCTTTTACGGATGATTTCAAAACAAATCTCTCCCATAAAAGAGAAATAATTCCCATAAACATACAAATTATTCCTGCCGCGTAAGAAAATCCTGTATCGAAAAAAGAAGAAACTGCTAAAAGGATAATCAATGAAATCAAAATCGTTGTCGGAATCCAAGATTTTACTTTTTCAACTTCTATAAGTTCTACTTTTTGTCGATGAGATCTAAAAACAGCATATAAAATAAAAAAAGACACAACTGTGCCTATTTGTACCGCGAAGAAAATACTTGGCTTGCCATGATAAAAAAAGAAATCCGTAAAATTCATTTTCGCAAAACCAGCTAAAAGCATACTGGGCGGATCGCCAATCAAAGTGGCCGCACCTTGTAAATTGCTTGATATCGCGATCGCGATCATCATATGAACAGGGCTGATTTTTAATTTTTTTGCCAATGACAATGCGATAGGAGCCACAATAAGAACTGTGGCCACATTCTCGACAAATGCGGAAATAAAACCCGTTAAAGCACAGATAAAAAGAATCGCCCATGTAGTATTTTTCGCTTTATCGACAATAATTTCAGCAATATACGCCGGCACACGACTCTTCATAAAAATATCAGCAACCACGAGTGTCCCAACAAAAATTCCCATCACATTCCAGTTAACAGCAAAAAAAGCCTGCTTAAAAGAAATCGCGCCTGACAAAATAAGAAAAACAGATCCTAGTACGGCAATAAGCGTCTTTTTATGCGTAAAAAAAATGAACAAAACATAACTCACAACAAAAATAATTAGAGAAATTATTTTGAAATCTAACATCGTTCTTATATCCTTTTTTTATAAGATAAACACAGTAAATAATATGCCGCGTAAAATGTTACTCCAGCAACAAATAAAATGATACACCAAACATAAGAAACGCTCATATAATTTAACAAAATTTTATACATGCCCGACAGGCCAAATAAAACAAATACTAACGCTGAAAACCATTTGATAAATTTTTCAGGAATATGTTTACGCATAAAAACGCCCATAATAATGCCAAAAGCATCTGCCACAACCATTCCCAGCGTCGTGCCAATAAGCACATGAAACATATTCCTATATTGAACAGCAAGACTGATAGTCGCCAATTGAGTTTTATCGCCTATTTCTGCTAAGAAAAACGCGATGCCGACGGTTAAAATCGGACCAAAAGGCGATTGTTTCTTATCTTCACCGTGAAGCTCATCGCCGTGAATAGTCCAAAGGCCAAAGATAATAAAAGAAACCGCGGCAAGAAAAGAAATCAAATCCATCGGGATAATAACCGTTAAAAAATGGCCTATCACAACAGCAAGTCCATGATTAAGCAGTGTTGCCAAAAATACAGCGATAAGAACATTTGTAGCATTATATTTTGTCGCAAATGCCATGGCCAAAATCTGGGTTTTATCTCCCATCTCTGCCAAAAGCACAAATAAAAAAGAAGCAATGAATGCGTTCATATAATCTTTCTTAAAAAATTTTTAATGACGTTTAGTTTATCATCGAACGCTCTTATTGACAAAATAAAATTATGCCATAAAAAAACCTTCTCCTATATTAGAGAAGGCTTGTTTTTTCATGTTTTGGTAGCCCCAACCGGATTTGAACCGGTGTTTAATGGCTGAGAACCATTCGTCCTAACCAGGCTAGACGATGGGGCCGATAAAACAATAAAAAATTCCTTTAAAGTATTCGCACCCAGGTCCCGCTCTTTGAGCGGGATTAATTCGGCCGTTGACTTATGATCGTCAAGACTCCATAAGTTATGGCCTCATTGAACTAAACGATGGGGCCGATAAAAAAGATTTCTAAAATCATACCATATTTTTTTTCAAGGTCAATATAGACTTTTTCACGAGAATAAAACTTCTTAAAACGTTTCTTCTGAAACTATGGATAACAATTGACACTATTTTTTATCGGCGATAGAATACAACCGTTTTCAGCGATAAATAAAAAAATAAAGGATTTATCTTATGTCTTCTCAAATAGGCATTGGTTTCAGCTCCCATTTAGACGCCGAACAAGCCGCCACAGAAGCTATTCTTCAAGCCCAAATAGGATTAGGGTCGCCAAACATTGATCTTATTATTCTTTTAAGCACCATCCATTATGATCCTCAAACAGTCATTCAAAGTATCCATCAAACCATTCATTGCAAAAAACTTATCGGATGCTCAACGGCAGGAATTATTCTCTCTGAGTCCGTGCAAACACGCGGGATTGCTATTCTCGCTATGGTTTCTGATGATATTCATGTTGGCATCTCCTCAATAGAAAATCTCGATAAAATAAATTTAGAGGACGCAGGCAAAGAATTAGCAAGAAATATTTTATCGGATTTTGGCCCGCACAGCCGTCAAATATTTCTTTCTTTTATCGACGGACAAATTGCGGATTATTCTTCTCTTCTTAAAGGGCTTCAAGGCATTTTCGGCAATATTTTTCCTATTATCGGGGCAGGTAGTTCCGACGACTTACGCTTAGAAAAAACTTTTCAATTCTATCAAAACCATACTTCCCGCTATTCCGCAAATGGGCTGATTCTGGGCGGGCAAATCAATGTGGGAATTGGCGCAGGACATGGCTGGCGCCCTTTAGGAAAACCACGCATCATTACCAAAACAGAAAAAAATATTATTAAAGAAATCGACGGGAAAAAAGCCGCCCTGCTTTATGAACAATATTTCGAAGACAAGGCTTTAGATCTTTATTCAACAGGGCTCAATCAAATGACTATACTTTATCCTTTAGGCGTTTATATCGAAGGCAATAAAGAATATCTTTTAAGAAACGCCATTCAAGGATTGGAAGACGGCAGTATTATTTGCCAAGGAGATGTCCCGAGCGGCGCTGAAGTCCATATTATGATCGGGAATAAAGAATCCTGTCGCAACGCCGCGCTTGAAGCCGCCCAAGAAGCCAAGAAAAATCTTTTTGGAAAACCAGCGAAATTAGTTATAATTATCGAATCCATGGCGCGATTAAAATTATTGGGACGCATGGCGCATCAAGAGATCGCAATTATAAAACAAATTTTTGGGGCCACAACGCCTTTATTAGGAATGTATTCGAATGGCGAAATATGTCCTTTTGAGTCAGTCGATAAATTCAAAAAACCGCTTATTCAAAATGAAAGCATTGTTATTTTAGCCATAGGATAAAATTTTATGGGTACGCTTGAAATGATTATATTAATTGGCGCTTTTGTGATTTTTTCTTTGATAGCAGGCCTTCTTTTTGCCATACAACAACTCCAAAAATCTCAAGAATCTTTAAAAAAAATCATGAAATCTTTTGAGCGCCTCGATGAACAAGCAAAATTAATCGTGAAAACGGACTTAGAATTAAACAAAGCGCAAGAAGAACTTGATAAACGTTTAAACGGCTTAGACGCATTACAAAAAACATCCCGACGCATTACAACAACGCTCGATGAAAACGAAATCTTTCAGCGATTAGACCAATCCTTAATGATGAATTTAGGATTTGAAAAAAACCTCATCCTGATTCAAGATAAATATGCTCGGTTACAACCTCGAATCAATATTGGATTCTATGAAAAAGATATTGCTGTGATTATATCTCACATTCAAAAAAACGAAGAACTGCTTAAAAATTTACAAGAAGGCCAAACCTTTTCATCAGGCAACATATCACACCAAAGAAAAGAATTCATTAATCAGCTATTTAACGCGGATTATTTTATTCTTTCTCCGATTTTGACAAAAAACGGCCTTATTGGAATTATTTTTGTTGGCAACAGCGCCTATAGCTCCTCTTTAACAGAAGGTGATGAAGAAATCATCTCTATTTTAGCCAATCAAATTGGACAAGCCATCGAGAACGCGCGTCTTTTTGAAGAAGCTTTTAGGGCCAGCCAAATTTTAGAAACAAAAGTTAAAGAACGCACCCAACAATTAGCTAAAGCATTAGAAGATGTTCAGAATATCAGCAAATCAAAATCCTCTTTTATTTCAGCCGTTTCGCATGAACTACGCACACCGTTAACATCAATTAAAGGATATGCGTCAATTCTTATGACAGGAAAATTAGGGGACGTTCCCGAAGAGGTTAAAAAACGCCTTGAAAAAATTAATATGCATTCTGATAATCTTGTGCAATTTATTAACAATCTTTTGGATATTTCTCGCATTGAATCAGGCCGCGTTGAAATGAATATGACCAAATGCAATCTTTCTATAATGATAGAAAGCGTTCATGATCTTTTAACTCCCCAGCTGAAAGAGAAAAATATTGAGTGGCAGGCGCATATTGATCCCCGAATCCCAGAAATGCTATTAGATCAACATCAGGTAGAGCGTATTTTTATTAACCTGGTTAGTAATGCTATCAAGTTTACACCTCAAGGCGGAACAATCAGTATTAACGCTCAAATGAATAATAATGCCGTAACGATTGAAGTTTCTGATACGGGTATTGGCATTCCCGAAAAAGACCTAACGCGATTATTCGAAGAATTTTACAGAGTCGAAAATGAAATCAACCAAAATGTGAAAGGAACTGGTTTAGGATTATCTTTGGTGCGTAAAATTGTTCAAGCGCATAAAGGAAAAATTTGGGTTACCAGTCAAGTGAATAAAGGCACAACCTTTCATTTTACATTACCCATACAACAATAGAAGGGCATAAACGTGAAAAGAGAAAAAATTATTACTATTGATGACGATCCAGATATCCTGGATGTTTTAGAACTCACATTACGCGAATATTATGATGTCTATCAGGCCCATAATGGCAAAGAAGGCCTTGAACTCGTCGAAAAATATTTTCCAGATCTCATTATCTGTGATTATATGATGCCTGTTATGAATGGGCGTGAATTTTGTAAAACGCTTAAAAAAGATATTCTTTTACAGCATATTCCCGTCATTATGTTAACAGGAAAAGGTGAAGTCAAAGATCGTATTGATGGCATTGAGGCCGGCGTTGATGATTATATTGTCAAACCTTTTTCGCCTGATGAGTTGTTAGCGCGCATTAAAATGATCTTAAGGCGAACCGTGAGAAGTTTAGACGCGAATCCGTTAACGCATTTACCAGGCAACACCTCAATTATGGAAGAATTTCAGCGACGAATGAATAGCGGCGCTCCTTTTGCTATTGGCTATGGCGATTTAGATAAATTTAAGGCGTATAATGACATTTATGGTTTTGAAAAAGGCGATGTCGTTATAAAAGAAACTGCACGTATTTTGGTAAAAAACGTGCGCGATATTGGCGGACCAAATTCTTTCATCGGCCATATTGGAGGCGATGATTTTGTCTTTGTCGTCGAAGATCATTTAGCAGATGAAATCTGTCAAAAAATCATTGAAAACTTTGATAAAAAAGTCCCTTCTTTTTACACAGAAAAAGATTTTCAACAGGGCTATATCATTGCCAAAGACCGTCAAGGAAATGAACAAAAATTCGGGCTTTTAGCCATTTCTATTGGCGTTGTCAGCACCAAAAGACAAAATATCACTCATGTGGCTCAAATTGGTGAAATCGCGGCGGAATTAAAAAAATACGCCAAAATGACTGAAGGAAGTTCATTTGTAAGAGACAAAAGAACTATTTAATAATTTTCCTGAAATAATATTTTAATTTAAAGTTCCCGGCGGGTTTCCCACAATACCATTATAAGTCTTATCAAAAAAAACATTGGCCGCGCTATGCGTGCGAGGAAGGTATTTATTAAAACCTATCAAAACAATTGAAAGGACAACAGCTAAAAGAAGAATATATTCAAAAGCCGTCTGGCCATTTTTAAAAAATCTCAAATTAAAAAAATTTTTCTTATTATTCATTTTTTTGTTTTCCTAAATTAAAATATACCATCTAAAACAACAATCATCAATACTCCATCATATTTTAAACTAAAGTCTTTAAATATTTAACTGCTTGTTTAAAATCTGCTGATCCAAAAAAATAACTCGCAGTCGCCAAAAGATTTGCGCCGGCTTTAACAACTTCGGGCGCTGTTTCCTTATTAATTCCACCATCGACAGCAATATCTCCATCAAATTGATTACGTAATTCCTGAATCTTAGAAAGAGCAACCGGCATAAACTTTTGTTTTGCAAACCCAGGATTCACCGACATAATCATAACGCCATCAAGTGCATCTAAAACACTATGAATACATAAAGGCGTCCCCGGATTAATAGCCATAAAAACTTTCTTCCCTTTCTCCTTAATCCGACGAATATCCGCTAAAGCCATTTCCGTATTCATCGCATCGACTTCTTTGGGAAATCTATCAATACCTTGGGATTCCCGGCGCCATTGGCCATAACATTCCGCGTGAATAGAAATAATATCCGCGCCGGCATTAATAAAATGATCAATATGCATAAAAGGATATTCAACCATCAAATGCGCGTCAATCGGAAGACGCGTCAAAGGCCGAATCGCTTCAACAATGAGTTGACCAATCGTAATAACAGGCACAAAATGGCCATCCATCACATCCACATGGATCATATCAATACCCGCATCCTCACATTTTTTAATCTCCTCTTTAAGACGGGTAAAATCCGCGCAAAGAATACTTGCTCCTACTTGAATAGATTTTTTCATAAATTTTCTTTCTTTTAAAATACCAAATGC
>JAKQLT010000129.1 GCA_029567025.1 Candidatus Omnitrophota bacterium
AGCGTAAAACCTTTCTGATTACGAAGTCTCATAAAACTTCCTCCTTTTTCCCTTTATAATAGGGATTTTTAGAGCCTTGAAAAATTGAGGTCTTAATGGAAGAAGTTAAAAAGAAAAGTAAATTAAAATTATAAAAAATAACGTTTTTCAACAATTCCTTTTTTATTTTTTCCCTTAATAACCTAACTTCTTTTGGCTCAAGGTTTTAGAAAACCTTAAACATTTAAACTCTTAAAATAATTTTAATCCCACCTCCTTTCTATGTCAACCTTTAATCCTTTATTTTTTCTTCAACAAAAAAACCTATTCCCACATAGGAAATAGGCTTATTATTCAAAAGCTTTTAAGCTTTTCTTTCTGTGGCAACTGGCTATCCTAAAAATTTTAGGACCCTTTAGCTTTGCGTCCCATCCTTACGAATGGTTTGCCCTTTTCACAACAACGTTGTGTTGTCAATTGAAATATAACACATCAAATAAAAATTTGCAAAAAATCTTTGATCCATCCATAAAGCGATTACCGCGAAGATTTTTCAAGCATCGCTTTTTCTTTTTCTAACTGCAATTTCTCGTCATTAAGAGATTGTAAAATCTTCTCTAATCTGGAAATTTCTTTCCGCCATTCTTCAGCTGATAAAATTTCAGCTTGGGTTGTTTGAATCTTCTGTTTCGCTTGAAAAATAACACTCTCAATCTTTTTCTTCTCAACGCTTAAACGCGTAATATCTTCTGTCAATTTTAATACTTGTAACTGATTTTTCCGATCCAATTGGCCTAAAAGAACCTGTTGTTGTTGCTTCTCTGCTAAAGAATTATCTAACGCACTTTTAGATACAATGACTTGTTGCTCCAAAAGGAAATGATCTCTTTTCAATCCTTCTAATATTCCTAACGGCTTTCGATATTTATTCTCTAATCGGGCCAATTCTTTTTCAAGAACTCTTATTTTCTTTTCACTTACTATTAAATTGTCTTTTAAAGTCTTTTTTTCAATCTCCCAATTAGAATTTTCTAACGACGCCATTTGCTTTTTTAAAGCCTCTAATTCCTTTCGTGCTACACTGACTTGATCCTTCAATAATGTTTCCTGATTTTTCTGTTCTCGCGCTTCTTTTTCCAAATCCATAATCTCTTTGGCAATTTGAATCCCTTCGGCCCTTAACCGCGCTTGCTTTTCTTCAGAAGATTTCTCGGCCGCCAAACGATTTTGCAACAAAGTGTTTGTTTGGGATTTTTGAGCATCAACGGCTAATCGCATTCTTTCAAAATCTTTTTCTAATTTTTTATTCTGCTGGTCCAAAACAATAATTTCTTTTTGTAACGCACCTATGTTCTGGCGAAGAATTGTATTTTCTTTTTCAATCGTGCTGATTGTTTCTTTAAAAAAATCTGTTTGAGCCAAACAAAAAGAAAAATTCAAAAAGACAAAAAATCCTGTTAAAAAAACCACACAAAAAACATAAAAATATCGTTCTTTCTTTTTCATAAATTTATTCTATCCTTTTTTATGTCAATAATTTCGTCATCGATAAAATAGGCATAAATAGAGCAATAACGACAAATCCAATGACAATGCCTAAAACGCCAATAATAAGCGGCTCAATAATACTTGTCAAACCATCGACCGCTGCGTCAACTTGATCATCATAAAATTCAGCAATTTTCAATAACATCATTTCCATTTTCCCAGATTTCTCTCCCACGCCAATCATACGCGTGACCATAGAAGGAAACACCTTACTGCGCTGAAGCGGCGCGGCAATGCTTTCCCCTTCTTTCACATTATTTTTCACATCTTCAATCACATCCTCTAAAACTTTATTACCTATTGTTTTCTGAACCACATTTAATGATTCTAAAATGGGAACGCCACTTTGAATCAATGTTGCCAAAGTGCGGCTAAAGCGACTGATAGCCACTTTTCTTAAAATATCTCCGAAAATGGGCATATGTAAAATAAAACGGTCAATGATTCTGGCCCCTTTATCCGTCCGATGCCACCAGACAAAAAATCCCCCTAAAACAATAACAATAAAAATTAAAAAAGGTAATTGCGTTTTTAATCCATCACTCATCGCGACTAAAATTTTTGTCATAACCGGTAAATCTTTATTAAAGGATTGATATATCTTAGAAAATGTCGGGACCACTTTCACCAATAAACCTGTTGTTATTAAAATGGCCATCGTAACAACCATGATAGGATATGTTAAAGCCGATTTTACTTTGCGCTGCAATTTTAATGTTTTTTCCATATAGCCCGACACGCGATCCAATACTTGGCTTAAAATACCGCCTGTCTCGCCAACTCTAATCATATTGATAAATAACGGGCTAAACACTTTCGGATGTTTCGCGAACGAAGACGATAAACTTCCCCCATGCTGAATATCTGTCTGAATAAGCGCAAGAATATGTTTAAAAAAGAAATTGGTTGTTTGCTCTTCCAAAGCGTTTAACGCCTGCAAGATTGGAATTCCCGCGTCAATCATGGTTGCTAATTGACGTGCAAAAAGGACAAGCTCCTCTGGGCCAACTTTTTCTTTTTGAAAGAGCCGCCGTTGAGAAGACACCGTCGCGACTTCTTTTGTCTCAACAATAGAAATAATAACCAAATTTCTTTTACGTAGCTCTTCAACCACAGACTCTTTGGAATCAGCAGAAATCTTTCCTGAAAGAGTCTTCGCGTTCTCATCTTTCGCTGTATATTGAAATGTCGACATAACAAAAAAATCCTTTTAAAGATAACAACGATTGATGGCGTTATCTATTTCTGCGCGTGTGGCAATAAATGGGGCAATACAGCATCGCGTTAATTTCTGCAATTCTTCTTTCGCGACCGCATCTAAAGGATTGGCCATGACAACGCTCAACACATCGCCAACACGCTCTAAAGGAATAACATGTAACCGACGAGCATCTTCTTTCGAAACCAAGGTCAGGATGCGAAAATCTATTTCATATTGATCAATCGCGATATAAGGAAAATTGCATTGAATCACTAATGCGACCATAACATCTTTTTCTTCAATAAATCCATATTTAATTAAAATATCACCAATGTAACCCCGATCTTTCTTCTGTAATTTTAAAGCTTTTTTTAATTGCTCTCGAGTAATTAAATTACGCTTTAAAAGAATCTGCCCTAATAATTCTTTTTTAGGTTGTTTTGGGTGTCTTCTAAAAAACATATGAATCCTTTTTATGTTTTTTAATAATATTATTATTTATTTTAACACTAAAATATTTCTTGAAAACAGATAAATAAAAAAGCTTTTACCCTATTAGTCTTCTTTCGCTGTCACCCGTAAAACTTCTTCCAAAGGAATCATTCCAGAAACACATTTATCCATCGCATCCTGCCAAAGCGTCCGCATCCCTTTTTGAGAAATCGCGTATTCTTTAATTTTATCTGATGACGCGCCAGCTAAAAGCATCTGCCGGACATGATCATCGATCTCAAGGATTTCAGTAATATTTGTCCGCCCCCAATATCCCGTCTGACGACAAAAATCACATCCTTTGCCATGATAAAAAACAGTCCCTTGAGGAATATCGCGCTCATACCGTTGTAAAATAGACGCATCAATTTTTATAGGTTCTTTACACTGCAGACAAATTTTACGGCACAAACGTTGGGCCGTTACTAAAACAAGACTCGAACCTACTAAAAAAGGTTCAACCCCCATATCGACTAATCGAGTTAAAGCCCCGGCCGCATCATTCGTATGAAGCGTTGATAATACCAATTGGCCGGTCAAAGAAGCCTTAATCGCGATATCCGCTGTTTCATTATCTCGAATTTCTCCGACCATAACCACATCCGGACTCTGACGCAGCACAGAACGTAACCCTTCTGCAAAAGTCAATCCAATATCACTGCGCACCTGAATCTGGGTTAATCCTTCAATCAAATATTCCACTGGATCCTCAATCGTAATAATATTCCGATCCACCGTATTAAGTTCGTTAATAACAGAATACAAAGTTGTTGTTTTTCCGCTTCCTGTCGGGCCCGTGACTAAAATCATACCGAACGGTTTATGAATCGCTTCTGATAAAATTTTTAAAGCATTATTATTAAGCCCTAAACTATTTAATCCGCCTGATAATGTCCGTTTATCTAAAATACGCATGACAATTTTCTGCCCAAATGTCGTTGGAAGTAAAGACACGCGAAAATCAATTTCTTTGCTGGACACTTTTAATTTAAAACGACCGTCTTGCGGAATATGATTCGCCGTGATATCTAAACGCGACATGATCTTGATACGCACAATAACCGCGTTTTGATTTTCTTTTGGGACTTCTAAAATATCCCTTAAAACACCATCAATACGAAAACGAACGCGCACATGATCTATGGTTGGTTCAATATGAATATCCGAAGCCCTTTGACGAATCGCTTCTTCAATAATCAAATTAACCATGCGGATGATCGGGGCTTTTTCGCTTTCATCGACGATACTCGTCATTTGTTCCGAAGAGCCTTCTTCAACAACAATTTCAAACTCTTCCGATGTGGTGATGTCTTTTTGAATATCCTGGCTAATTTGCGCGACAGAATCTACTTTTTTTATTTCATAATACGTTTCTATGGTTTTTAAAATTTCCTTCTGGGTACTCATCACAATATCAATTTGTTTCCCAGTAATATTTCTTAAATCATCAATAACAAAAACATTTAACGGATCCGCAATAGCAACCGTCAAAACTTGGCCCAAAATAGATAAGGGAACGACTTTATACTGCAAAGCAACGCGCTGCGGAATCAATTCTTTTAAAGACGACTCTATTTTATAACGACTGACATGCGCAAAAGGGACATTCAATGCTTCAACGAGTAAAGATAAAAATTCTTCCTCACTGATTAATCCTTTTTCCATAAAGGCCTGCTCCAAACTCAATCCTTTTTTATTCTGCAAACTTCGAACATCAGCAAGGTCTTGAGAGCTAATCTTTTTAGTCTCTATAAGAGACTCTAAAACTTTTTCTTTGATATTCTTAGGCATAAAGGGTTTTATCCTCTTCATCGGGGGCAGTGACCCGAAGGACTTCCTCTAAAGACGTAAGTCCTTCTAAGGCCTTTCCTAATCCGTCTTCCCGCATAGTTCGCATTCCTTCTTGACGAGCCGCATGTTTGATCTTAAATTCTCCCACTCGAGCTAAAATCAACTCCTTAATCTGAGAAGAAAGAACCATAATCTCCGTAATGCCAACACGGCCCCGATATCCCGTCTGAAAACAATGTTTGCATCCTTTTCCTCTAAATAACTCTACCGTCGATTTTTCTGCCATTTTTCCTAAACCCGCTTTTCGAGCTATGTCCTGAGGTAAAACATAAGACTCTTTACACGACGGACAAATTTTTCTAATAAGGCGTTGCGCCACAATAGCCAATACCGAGGAACAAATCAAAAAAGGCTCCACGCCCATATTAACCATACGCACCACCGACCCAGCGGCGGTGGTTGTATGCAAAGAACTCAAAACTAAATGTCCTGTTAACGCAGATTTTACCGCGATATCTAATGTCTCCGAATCACGAATCTCGCCAATCAAAATAACATCAGGATCCTGACGTAAAATAGAACGTAAACACACAGGGAATGTTAATCCCAACGACGGTTTCACATTGACTTGATTAGCCCCTTTTAATTGATATTCCACAGGATCTTCGACGGTAACAATATTTTTTTCCGGAGAATCAATATATTTTAAAATAGAATACAACGTGGTCGTCTTTCCACTTCCCGTCGGGCCACAAGTTAATATCATCCCGTGAGGCTTAACCGCGCATTCCTTAAGCCGTCGCAAAGACTGCGCTTCAAATCCTAATTGATTAATATCAAGCACCGTGCCCTGTTGGTCTAAAAGACGAAGAACGACCTTTTCCCCAAACGCTGTAGGCAAAACAGAAACACGAAAATCAACTTCTTGTTCCCCCTGAATTAATGTTTTAAATCGCCCATCTTGAGGAAGGCGATGTTCAGAAATATCAAGAGTGGAAATAACCTTAATACGAGAAACAATCGGCGCATGCAGAAATTTTGCCATACGATCGATCTCGCGGATAATCCCATCAATCCGATAGCGAATCCGCAATGTTTTTTCCATCGGCTCAATAAAAACATCACTGGCTTTCGCTAAAGCAGCTTGTTGAATGATGGTATCCGTCAACTTAATAATCGGCGCTTCATCAACGATTTGCTCAACAACCGGGACAGCTTGAGGGCCATCCTCTTTAATAAGCTCAATGGTTTCCGTTTCTTTGATATCTTTTATGATATCATTCAACTTATCCGTGGCTTTTCCATCTTCTTTTAATAAATAATAACGATCAATGGCCGTCTTAATATCTTCCTGCGTGGCGATAAGAGGAATGACCTTATAGCCGGTTAAAGACTTAATATGATCGACCGCAAAAACATTTAAAGGATCGGCCATAGCAATGGTCAAATGTTCTCCCATCAAAGAAACAGGAATAATATAATATTGCCTTGCAATTTCTTGAGGAATAAGCTTAACAATCGCGACATCAATATTCATACGAGAAAGATGAATCGGCGGGACATCTAAGGTTTGCGCAATCACATCAAGAAGTTCACTCTCTTGGATCCACTGATGCTTAACTAAAATCTTACTTAATTCGCCGCCTTCACGCTGTTGTTCAATCAAGGCGTTCTTTAACTGTTCTGATGAAATCAGTTTACGGTCAAGCAGTATTTTTTGTAGACGTTCTTTTAGGGAAGCCATGCGTTTAGGACATTATGACTTTGCTATTTTATAATATTTATCAATGGCCTGAAGGACTTCTGTTGATGTGCTGACAAAGGTCTGAATCAAACATCCTGTTTGCCGTTCGACTTCTTCAATAGCCCTCGCATTTAAAGGATTGGCCATAGCCAATGTCAAACTTTTTCCTATTTTATCAATCGGTATAAGGCAATATTGTCGACAAATACTTTCAGGAATTAGCAAAAGAACTGTGGGGTCAATTTCATACTGCGCTAAAGGCAGATAGGGCATGCCATACTGACTTGTTAACGCTTGGACGATGTCCTGTTCAGTCGCGAAATTCAATTCGACTAGAACCTCGCCAATTAATTTTTTTCTTTCTTTTTGATGCTCCAAAGCCATGTCCAATTGTTCCCGCGTGATAACGCCGTGCTCAATTAAAAGTTGTCCAATGGGTTTTGGAGACGCTCTCTTAAATTCTTTCATACGATATCCTTAAAAAATATTAAAAGTTTATTTGATTCTACTATAGTTCTTCAAGACAGACAATTATTAGTTCATTAAAAATATTTTTTATTTTCTTATCCTTTAACGCCTGCTTAAATTTAACAAAAATCCCATCATCAGGGCTGTGACTAAAAAAGATGAGCGTCCGTAGCTGATAAAAGGAAGTGTAATCCCTACGATCGGAAACATTCCCATGACCATTCCAATATTAATAATAACTTGTAACGTCAAAATAGCGGCGATCCCCATACAAACAAAGACTCCAAAACGATCTTTGACGTGAGTGGCGATATCCAAAATAGACAAAATCAATAAAAAATAAATAGCGATAACAAGAATCGAACCAACCAATCCCCACTCTTCTCCAATAACGGAGAAAATAAAATCCGTATGGCGTTCAGGTAAAAAATTCAACTGATTTTGCGTCCCCGCAAGCCATCCTTTTCCAAACACTTGCCCAGACCCAATAGCGATCTTAGACTGAATGATCGTATAACCGGCGCCTAAAGGATCAATATTCGGATTTAAAAAAACTAACAACCGATCTTTTTGATATTGTCTTAAAAAATTCCATCCAATAGGAAAAAACGCCAAACATAAAAATATCAAATTAAAAATATATTTATAGGATAACCCACCAGCAAAAATCATAACAAAAAAAATCCCGAATAATAATAATGCTGTTCCCAAATCCGGCTGTTTAAAAATAAGATACATCGGAATAATCGTCAAAAAACAAGGATAAATAAGATCCCGAACCAACAGTTGCGTTTTACTTAAAAAATTAAACGATAAATGAACGCGCCGCTTCGCAAAATATCTCCCGAGCATCAAAATCAACGTGAGTTTCATGAATTCCGACGGTTGGAAAGAAAACTCTCCCAAATTAATCCAGCGTTGCGCGCCTAAGGCGTGGCGGCCCATAACCAAAACCATTACCAATAACAAAACATTCACAAAATAAAAGAAATACGCGCCATCATAAAATTTACGATAATCTGTCCGTCCTAAAAAAGCCATAACTAAAAAGCTAATACCGGCGAATTTCAACTGATCAAAAAATATTTTTTGTTCGACGCGTACATTATTATAAGAAGCGCTATAAAGAGCGGCTAATCCAATAACTATAAGCGCGAAACTATAAACCCAAATTTTCTTTTCAAGAGTTTGTTGCGTCATTTTATAAAATCTCTTTCTCTCGGAGATAATTTAATAAATCACGCGCTACATAACAAGCATTTTCACTTGAACCGCCATTTTCTAAGAAAACACAAAAAGCGATATTTCGGGATTCTCCCTTCACATACCCCACGAACCATGCATGATCTTTTTTCGTTCCAGAGGCTTGAGCTGTTCCTGTTTTCCCAGAAACATTTAACCCGGGAATATCTAAAATATGCGCTGTCCCTTCGGGAGATTTCACAACATTTCGTAAAGATTCCTTAATAAACCGTGAAACCGGTGACGCAAACCAAGATTGTTGTCGCGTGCTAAAAGCCGCAACCTGATGATTCCCTATCGCGGAAATCACATGCGGTTGGACCTCCAAACCATCATTAAAAATCGTCGCCATCATCCGCGTTAATTGTAATGGTGTTATTAAAACATCCCCCTGCCCTATAGAAATATTAAGAGTGTTCCCCGTATACCATTTCTTACCTGATAAAATATTTTGCTGACGATAAGGAATATGTCCCGATTTTTCATAAGGAAGATCTACATGCGTTAATTCTCCTAATCCAAATATTTTCGCATAACGGTAAATGCTATCCGCTCCTAACAATAACCCTAAACGATAAAAATACACATTGCACGAATGCGTCAGCGCCTGATAAAGATTCTGCGCTCCATGCTGATGCGCACACTTAAATTTTATCCCGCCAATCTCATAAAATCCTGGGCAATGAAATGTTGTTTGTATCGCTATCTTTCCGGAATCTAATCCGCCAAAAGCAATGGGAATTTTGAAAACAGATCCCGGAGGATAAAGCCCTTTAATCGATCGATTTAATAAAGGCGCCAAAGGATGCGAAAACAATCTTTGGACACTCAAAAAAGACTTTCTTTGATTAAACATATTCGGATCAAACGCCGGAGCATTGGTCATTGCCAACATCTCTCCATTGTCCGCATCCATCACAATAATACTTCCTACGTGTTCATCTAATAATTGTAACGCCTTTTGCTGAATTCTCGAATCAATCGTCAGCGTGATATCTTGACCTTTTAAAGGTTCTTTTACGCTTAATAAACGGACCTGTTGGCCACGGCTATTAACTTCCACCTGTAATCCGCCAGAACCTCCTCGTAAATAATTATCATAATACTCCTCCACGCCTAAATATCCTACAAAACTCAACGGCGAATAACCATATTCTTGATTTTTTTCAATTTGCGACTGACTGACCTTGCCAACATAACCTAAAACATGGGCGCTATTTTGACCTAAAGGATAAACCCTTCGAAAACTTTCACTAACAACTAAGCTGGGAAATCGATACTTATTTTCTTCTAAAATAATCGCTTGTTCGCGCGTTATATTTTCCGCTATGACAACCGGCGCAAAAGAAAAAGAAGTCTTTTGTTCATAATTTTCTTCTAAAATATATCGATCAACGCCTAAAACACTACTCAAAAATAAAAACAATTCTTTTGTATTTTTAATATCCTGCGGCGTTATCATCGCATTATAAGAAAGTTGATTATCTGCTAAAAGAACTTTCTGGCGATCAAAAATCCGTCCACGCCATCCTTCCATCGGAATAAGCCGGATACGATTATTTTTACTTAATTTATAATAATAGCTTCCCCGAATCGCTTGTAAATAAACCAAGTTGACGAGAGTAATAATAAAAACAATGATTATAAGGACCCGTAAAATTTTAATACGCATATTTTTAGACGATTAAACACAAATGGCGTAATCAATAAAGTTGTCAGCAACTCTGGAATTAATATAAAATGAACACTGGCGATGGTAGTAACAGTTCCAAAAACGAGATGAAGAAAAAATTGTGCGATAAAATTAATTCCGCAAATGATACAAACTAAAAAAAGCCTCGCGGATCGCGAACCGACTTGATAAATGGTTTTCTTCAAAAAAGTGGTCATATAAGCGCAGATCACGAAAGAAAATAAATAAACGCCGAAAGGATTAACGCTGAAACTATCTTTGATGAGACCTGCTACAAGAGCCGTTATAATGCTATAACGAATACCCCACAATAAATTAAAAAAAACAATAAGTAAAAGTAAAATGTTGGGAAAAAACCACTTGCCGATAACATTAAAAAAAAGAAATTCTATAATAAAAAAAATAAAAATAGCGCTTAAAATAAAAAATGTTTTACGCATAAAATCTTATCATTATTTAAGGATGACTAAAACTTCTTCAATTTGGGCTAAGGACGCCGCAGGAGCCACAATGCCTTCCCAAGACGCGTCTTTGGAGCTCTCATAAATATCAACGACTTCCCCTATTAACAATCCAGAAGGAAAAGAAGAACTTAATTGCGATGTTAAAATTTTCTCACCTTTTATAATTCGCGCTTCGGCATTCATATAACGCATCCGGCATTGTCCGCTTAAAGAGCCAGAAATAAGGCCATGCTCCCGGGATTCTTGGGCTAAGGCCGCGACGCTAAACTCAGGATCGCTTAAAAGAATAACCTTACTTGTTTTAAGTCCCACTTCGGCTATTTTGCCAATAACGCCTGATTCATTGATAACAGGATAACCCTGCTTAATCCCATCAAGAGACCCTTTATCAATAACGATCGCTGAATTCCAATAAGAAGGATTACGTCCGATGACATGAGCCAGAACAGAAGAATAAACAGAGTTCCGTTGAAATTTTAATAATTTTTCTAATCGCGCATTTTCTTTTACGATTTCTTCTAAGCCCACTAAACGCGACCTTAAAGCTCCTACTTCCTTACTTAATTTTTTATATTCTTCAAACGTATGATGATAATACAAAATCTTTCGCGCTTCTTTAATAGGAATCGATAATACTTCAATAGGACGTGTTAAAAGATAAACTATTTTTAATTTTAAATTATGGAAAAATTGGGGGCGGGAAAAAAATAAAAAAAATGGAATCAAAAGAATAATTACATAAACAATATATTTTGTCGTTTTTCTCGATGCCATGAGTTTGAGGATAAAGGGAAATAAATGCTTGGAATTCTAATAACGTTATCTGATATGAACAATACCCTCAAAATTAAAAATCTAATTTTGTCTGAACAACCATTCTGCGTCTTAAACGAGCAGGCATGCTTAACATCTGGCCTGTTCCTAAAGCGACGCAAGTCAAAGGATCATCCGCAATATGAACCGGTAATCCTGTTTCTTCCGAAATCCGCTTATCTAATCCTCGTAGTAAAGATCCTCCTCCCGCCATAACAATCCCGCGGTCAACCAAATCTGCTGAGAGTTCAGGAGGTGTTTGTTCAAGCGTTGTCTTTGACGCATCCACAATAGCTTGAACAGGATCATGTAATGCTTCACGAATTTCAACAGAAGTAATCGTAATGGTTTTAGGCAAACCCGCAATCAAATCACGGCCACGCACATCCATGGTCAATTCTTCCTCTAAAGGATATGCGGAGCCAATACGAACCTTTATTTCTTCTGCGGTACGTTCCCCAATCATTAAATTATATGTTTTTCGTAAATATTCAACAATCGCAGCATCTAGTTCATCTCCAGCAATACGTATAGATTTCGCATAAACAATACCCCCTAAAGAAATAACTGCGAATTCTGTCGTTCCACCTCCAATATCCACAATCATATTTCCAGAAGGCTCTTCAACCGGAAGCCCCGCGCCAATCGCCGCGGCCTTAGGTTCTTCT
>JAKQLT010000228.1 GCA_029567025.1 Candidatus Omnitrophota bacterium
TCCTGAATTTATTTATTATAACGAATATCCTCTTATTTTATTCTCAATTCTTGGCAATCTCTTTTGATGAAGAATATGCGCAAGCTTCAGGCATAGCCACAACTTTTTTTTATCTTCTTCTTTTAAGCTTAATCTCATTAACTGTTGTGATGCTCATACGCATCGTCGGAATAATCCTTGTTATTGCACTTTTAACGATTCCTTCAGCTATCGCCAAACAATACGTCAACAGTCTTGGGAAAATGATGTTTCTCTCTATGGCCTTAAGCCTGATTTTAACCTTAAGCGGATTATATCTTTCTTATTGGTTAGATATTCCCTCAGGCGCGACTATTATTCTTTTATCCGCAATCGTTTTTTTATTCTCTGCGGCATTCAAGTATTTTCAAACAAAGGCCTCCCGCTAAAAATGATCCTGCGTGCTTTCGAAAAAAAAGACAGAGACGCTCTACGACAAATCGCCTGCAACACGGCTTTTTTAGGACTTCCGTATCAGCTTTTTATTGATGATAAAGAAATTCTGGCGGACGCCTTAACGGTTTATTTTACGGACTACGAGCCCGAATCGTGTTTTGTGGCAGAAGAAAACGAAAAAATCGTCGGGTATCTTATAGGAACAAAAAACGCTCAAAAGATGAATGGAATCTTTAAACAAAAAATCTTTCCTCAATTATTTAAAAAAACTCTTTTAAGCGGGATTATTTTTCAAAAAAATACTTTTATTTTTTTAAGAAATTTGCTCCAAAGCCTGGTGAAAGGAGAATTCCTGGCGCCTGATTTTTCCTTAAAATATCCTGCCTTGCTTCATATTAATATCGCTCAAGATTTCAGAGGACAGAAAATAGGAGAGCGTCTTATCAACCATTATTTAAATTTTTTAAAAGAAAATAATATCTCCGCAGTCCACTTAGGGACGATGTCAGAAAATGCGAAAGAATTCTTTCAAAAATGCGGGTTTATGATATTGTTTCAAGGACATCGTTCTTATTTAAAAAATCATTTAAAGAAAAACGCCTCTTATTATATTTTAGGACGGGCAGTATAAAAGATGAAACAAACAAAACAAAAAATCATTTTATTTTTTCTCTTATTCGCCCTCGCTTTTGTTTTATTCAAAAATTATCAAGAAAAACAACAACCGCCTTTATTGATCGACGAAACCATTTTAAAATTATCCTCGAAAGATCGTATTATTATTTTAGCGCCGCATCCGGATGATGAAATTCTTGCCTGTGGCGGTATTATCCAAAAAACATTATCAAAAAAAATTCCTATCAAAATTGTTTTTCTTACCTATGGGGATAATAATCAATGGTCATTTTTAACCTATAAAAAACATTTTGTCTTTATGCCAAAATCTGTTCAAACCATGGGTTTAGTGCGTTATCAAGAAGCGGTTAACGCCGCTCAAAAGTTAGGGGTAAAAAAAGAAAATCTCATTTTTTTGGGTTATCCTGATTTTAGAACGATGGATATTTGGCTTTCTCATTGGGGGAAAAATCGCCCGCCTATTAAAGGCATTCTAACAAAAGCCAAACAGGTGCCTTATCAAAACGCCTATCGTCCGCAAGCTTCCTATAAAGGAGAAGATATCCTTGAAGATATCGCAAACATTATTCAAGAATTTAAACCAACAAAAATATTTGTCTCTCATCCTGCGGATCATAATTTAGATCATCGAGCTTTATATCTTTTTACGCGTGTCGCATTATGGAACTTAGAAGACACTCTTAAACTTAAACCGAAAATA
>JAKQLT010000232.1 GCA_029567025.1 Candidatus Omnitrophota bacterium
TTGTTTATGATGACGTCCGCGTTTACAGCCGCGTCATTAGTGCGGAAGAAGTCGGCGACCTCTACCGCCTCGGCCACGCCACCATCAAAGAATAAAAAACATACCCTCCTCTCCCGCTTGCGGGAGAGGATGCCCGAAGGGCAGGAGAGGGGAAAAAATAAAAATCATGATTTTCTACAAAGCAAAATCAAAAAAATTATATGTCTACGTGGATGAATCAGGGCAGGATACCAAGGGATTGATTTTTGTCGTAGGAATTTTAGTTTTTGAAAAAGAAAAAAGCGCGCTGATGGAAAAACTGGGAAAAATTGAAAAGAAAAGCGGTAAAAATAATGTAAAATGGAATAAATGCAAATATGAATTCCGCAAAGATTATATCGAAAAAATCGGAAGTGCTGACATTTTTCGAGATAAATTATTTTTCGAAGTATTCAGTGACACGAAAAAATATATAGAATTGACTTCATACGCCACTGCCAAAGCTATTCTAAAAAAAGCAAGTGATAATTATAAAGCGACAGTTTTTGTGGATGGGTTAAAGAAGAAAGAAATAGCGATTTTTGTCAGAGGACTTCGTGCGCTTAGAATAAGAACAAAGAAAATCAGAGGGGTTAAAAAGGATGAAAATAATGCATTTATCCGTTTAGTCGACGCTTTATGCGGACTAGTAAGAGATGCAAACGATGGACAAAAATGGGCAAGCGAAACCGTTTTAAAGCTAAAGCATAGAAAAATAGCAGACGAGCTCTAAAAAACACAAAACCCCCGTTTATAGGGGGAATTGCCTATCTCGATTGCTCAAGAAACCTGCCATACGGACAGTATTCGGCAAAATATTTATTGTGCAAACCCCCGCCACGATGTGAAGTGTTACCTTCTGGCCGGGATTCTTATGTGACGTAATACTACCACAGAGGTCATTTTATGTCAAATACTATCGTTTGCTGATGTCCGCATCTACGACCGTGCATTATCGGCGCAAGAAGTCGGGGATTTGTATAACGCGGGGAAGGCGAAGATAAAAGAATAGGCTCGGACAATGATCAATTTACAATTTACAAAAAATTTACAATTAAACAATTTACAAATATCAGTGGAAGACAAAAATAAAAAAGAATATGATTTGACCAAAAGAACTACTAAATTCGGCGAAGATGTTATTGTACTTTGCAAAAGCATTAAAATCGATATAATTAATAAACCTGTCATTAATCAGCTGATAAGATCAGGAACCAGCATGGGTGCAAATTATTGCGAGGCGACAAACGGCAG
>JAKQLT010000240.1 GCA_029567025.1 Candidatus Omnitrophota bacterium
TTTTTGATAGCGATGTCAAAGTGATTTTCGGCATTCCCTTAAGCGCCACATCCAAAAGCCCGTTTTTTGATAGATAAACCCTTGCATCATATTTGATGTGGTGTGGATTAAATAATTGACGCCATTTTAAAAAGTGGTATACTTTTTTATGTAAGGTAATTCTAACACATGTAAGGTGAACCTAACATATATAAGGGCGACGCCTATGATTGATTCACCGTTTCATATAAATGAAATTGTTGATTCTCCATCTAAGCTGGCTATTTTACGTATTTTTTGCTCTCGAAAAGGTTTTAAAGCGACAGGACGGGAAATAGCTAAGCTCTGCGGTTACTCTGTGCCCGCCACACATGAATCTTTAAAAAATCTTAATTCTCGTAATATTCTTAATCTTGAAGTAATCGGTAAACAGCATATTTATACTTTAAACGAAGAGGATCGTTTCGTTAGGAAAGTCATTCGTCCTCTATTTGAATCCGAAGGAAATATAAAGGACGAAATTCGGGATTTTCTTCTAAAAGAATTAAAAAGCGCAGGGGTTAAGCAAAAAATAGTTTCTTTGATTTTTTATGGAAGTGCTCAGAGAAATGAGGCCGGCAAAAACAGCGATGCGGATGTTTTCGTCGTTGTTAAGAAATCGGTGGACGTGAAGAGCGTTTCTGATGTTTTTGTTTCGGTAGTTATGGGAAAATTTAAATCTTATTTTGGCATTCAGCTGGATCCTTATATAAAATCAGCGGCAGATTTTCGCTCTCAGTTAAAGAAAAACCTTCCGCCGGTATCAACGCTTATGAAATCTTACATAGTCTTATATGGTAAAGAACCTTTGGAGGTTTAAATATGACAGCCCGTGAAGGAAAAGTAAAACAAGAGAGCAAATCTGCTTCAACGGATTATTTAAAGAAGGCGACGGACAATTATAATCAAATGTTAATAGCTTTTCATGCGTTGAATTGGAATGCCGCCGCGACTTTGGCTGTTCAATGCGCGATTTCTTCCGCAGATGCAATTTGTGTTTATGAGAAAGGACTGCGTTCCATTTCTCAAGACCATTTGGATGTATGCGACCTTGTTGCTCATTTATCAATTGAAGGGGCAGAGGAAAAAGCTAAACAATTACGAAAAGTAATTATACGAAAGAATATGGTCCAGTATGAGTGTCGAAGTGTTCGCAAGGATGATGCGGATGAAATGGTAAAAGTTACGACCAGATTTTATCAGTGGGTGAATGAAAAAATGCAGTAGGAAAAAAGCGAAATCTTTAAGCGTTTTGCGCTTTTAATCTTAATGATTTGGGGATTGCTATTGGTTCGGCGGTAATCGTGGCCGCGAATCATCGCGTGGATAATCGCATTATGTATACCATTGGTTTGGCCGTTAAGGAATTAGGTTTTTTTGTAATGCCCCCTATTAGTCAAGGGTTTTTCAAGTGAGAATAGGCTCATTGTTTTTTGACAAAAATTGTTCATAGAATTGAGTTGGAGTCAGGTTGTTCAAGGATTGATGGGGATAGTC
>JAKQLT010000007.1 GCA_029567025.1 Candidatus Omnitrophota bacterium
TTGTTGTTGGTGTTTCTTTTCTTTCATTAAGCATCTTTTTTGTGGCGGCGAAAAATATTTCTCCGGATTTTTTAGAAAAAGCTGGATACAGCCTGCCGTTACCTGTTTTTACTTTTATTATTGGTTTTCTCGATGGCTTTAATCCATGCAATATGTTTGTTTTAACGTGTTTGTTGACTCTGTTAATATCCAGTAGCGCGTCAAAATTTCGTCTTTATATGGTTTCGCTTATTTTTGTGCTGACTGTTTTCTTATTTTATTTTCTTTTTATGGCCGCGTGGTTGAATGTCTTTAATTATATTAGTTTTGTTAAGCCGCTTCGTATTGGCATAGCGGTTTTGGGACTTATCGTTGGGTTTATTAACTGTAAAGAATTATTTTTCTTTAAAAAAGGCATTAGCTTAACTATTTCCGAAGGGCAAAAAGGGCCGCTTAAGAAAAAAATGGAAGAGCTTAAAAATATTGTTCAAAGCGGTTCATTTCCGGTTCTTCTGTCATCGTCATTTGCGCTCGCGGTTTTATCATCTTTAGTCGAGCTTCCGTGCACCGCCGGCTTTCCTATTATTTATACCGCTGTTTTAGTCGGAAAAGGATTTAGTAACACGTGGATTTATTACGCGTATTTAGTTTTTTATAATATTCTTTATGTTTTTCCTCTTATTGTGATTGTTGTTGTTCTTATTTATACCTTCCGTTCCCGTCAAATCACTCAGCGGCACATGGAAATTATAAAATATGTCGGTGGAATCATTATGATTCTTTTAGGAATCATTTTGCTTGTCAATCCAGCCCTTATCGGTATCAGTATGGGTTAAAACCTTTTACTCACCCCCGAGGTGGGGAATTAAAAAAATGTTAAAGAAAATATTTTCTCAATTTTTTATTTTTCTGCTGAAATTTTATCGTTTCTGTTTATCACCGTTTTTTGTTGACGCGTGCCGCCATACGCCCACGTGTTCCCAATACGCAATAGACGCCATTGAAAAACACGGCGTTTTAAAAGGATTTTGGTTAAGCGTTAAAAGGATTTGGCGTTGCCGTCCCGGCGGAACATGTGGCTATGATCCTGTGCCGTAAGGTTTATTTGTGTTTTTGAGGGGTTGTATTAGAATCAGTTTTATTGAATTTAAATTATGATAAATAAAGGAGATCTTATGGATATGGAAATATTAAAATATGTGAATTGGGCTATAGGGTTGACAGCTCTTTTTATTGGCCTTTATGTTTATATGCAGAAACAAATTAACGCTATGGGTGATAAATTATTATCTAATGATCGATTTATTAAAGCTGTTGCAAGTAATGTTCGTCCCTATTTTATATTTAACGAGAACGGCGCTCATATATTTGATGGTGGAGCGTTGCAATATATTTATAAGGACGGATTAATTATTGAAGGGTTTAATCAGGCTTTTAAGCCGTTTCAGATCAGCGTGAGGTTTAATTGTTATCTTTCAATTGCGCCACATTTGGAGTCTCTCGATTGTGCTTTATATCGAATTACTCCTGAGAGAGGTGAAGGCAATTCTTGGATTTATAAAATGGAGAATGAAATGATTAGTGGACAAATAGTTTCGCATCGTTTTAGGTTAGAAATTTTGAAATAGTAAAAAGAAGGGAACCTCAAAAATTTAAAACTTAATTTACAATTCAAGCGAAATAAATATAATAAAAATCATTAATTCCCCCGATTTCTCGATTTCCCTAAAAAGGAAAAAAAGAAAAAGGGGGATTTTTATGTATCAGAAGAAAAGAGGAAATAAACAAAGAGTAAAACCAGTGAAGATCGTTCCGCAGGACATTATTCAAAATATGATTTGTTTTATCCGCGGAGAGAGGGTAATGTTGGATTCGGATTTGGCTTCATTGTATGGCGTAGAAACAAAAGTACTTATGCAGGCAGTTAAAAGAAATAGTGGACGGTTCCCAAGAGATTTTATGTTCCAGTTGAATGATCAAGAGTTTGAATGTTTGAGGTCACAATTTGTGACCTCAAAAGAAGGTCGTGGTGGGCGGCGTTATTTACCATATGTTTTTACCGAGCAAGGCGTGGCAATGTTATCGAGCGTTTTAAATAGTTAACGTGCGATTTCTGTTAATATCGAGATTATGCGTACGTTTGTTAAGATTAAACAGATGATTAGCCAGCATAAAGATCTTTGGAAGAAAATTGAAGAGATGGAAAAGAAATATGACGGGCAATTTAAGGTTGTTTTTACGGCTTTAAGAGAATTATTAGAGAAGCCGAAAGAGCCCGAAAAGAAAAAATTACCGATAGGTTTTCATCCTGCCCGCTAAACCGTTTCCCCACCTCGGGGGTGGGGTAGGTCTTGTAATATTAAAGATTTTTGGTAAAATAAGTTTTCAAAAATATTTTTTATTAACTTTTTATCTGTGAGGTTAACGATGACTACTCATTGTGCAGTTAATCAAGGCATTGAAAATGTCCGTAAAAATGGAAGTGGCGTGTTTCGTTCCGGCGCGCATATGTTGCCGAGCGTTTCTTTGATGATGGCCGAAGGCGTCTTAAAAACTGTCAAGGATTTAAAAAGACCTTTTGTCACGATTATTAATTCTTACACGACACAAATTCCCGGCCACGCGCATTTGGATATCTTAGGCCAAGCGGTGAAAGAGGAACTTGAAAAAGCCGGCGTGAATGCCTGGTATGCGAATGTCGGCGGCGCGATTTGCGACGGAATCGCCATGGGGCATTTTGGCATGAAATATTCACTCGCCTCGCGCGAACTGATTACGGATCAAATTGAAACGATTATCGGCGCGCATCCGTGTGATGCGTGGATTGGCATTGCTAATTGCGATAAAATTGTGCCGGGGATGTATAACGCGATGGTGCGCATTAATATCCCGTCGATTTATGTCAGCGGCGGCCCGATGCTC
>JAKQLT010000010.1 GCA_029567025.1 Candidatus Omnitrophota bacterium
CATTGACGTAGCTGGGCTTGATGAAACTGATAGAAAGATGTTACGGGTTATTTGGGATTATTATAAAGGCGGTCCCGTCGGCATTGAAGCGCTCGCCGCGACATTAAATGAGGAAATCGACACGCTCGAAGATGTCTTAGAGCCGTATTTATTGAAAATAGGTTTTTTAAAACGCACGTCTCGCGGTCGTGAATTGACTGAAATCTCAAGAAAATATCTTCGAGGAGAAACTCCTGCCAAGCAACAAACAGAACTTTTTTAGTCTTATGGAATTAGGAAAAACATTGATAACAATTGGAGTGATTTGTATTTTTCTTGGCGTTATTCTTGTTCTTTGCGGGAAAATTACTTGGCTGGGCAAGCTTCCCGGGGATATTTTCATAAAAAAAGAGAACTTTTCTTTTTATTTTCCTTTAACAACGTGTCTGGTAATAAGCGCGATCATAAGCGCGATTTTATGGTTATGGCGACAAAGATAAATTATAAAAAAATATTTTTTTGTTTTATTTTTATGCTTCTTGGGATAACGGTAACGAATATTCTTGCCTTCACTCGTTATCAAGAACCGACGGTGCGTGTGGCTATTTTAAGAGATGTTAAAAGTTTCGGCCTTTCCTTAAATGGAAGTTATCAGATAGTTAATCCTCAAACGCAAGAAGTTTATAAACGTTCTCGAAGTATCAGTAACGCGGAAGTTTCCTTGTTCGCGCAAGGGATACGTGTTGATAATGAAGATTATTTTGTCAGTCATTTGCGCATTGAGACATCGCAAGGTGTTTCGATTCGAGTCGATGGAAAAATAAAGAAATATCGCGGATCCATAGATATTTTTAAAGAAAAAAACGGGTCTTTATTAGTTATTAATCGTTTAGAGTTAGAGCGGTATATCAAAGGTGTTTTGTATCATGAGATTTCTGATCGTTGGCCGATGGAAGCGATGAAAGCCCAAGCTGTGGCGGTTAGAACATATACGCTTTATCAATTAAATAAAAATAAACTTCAGCTTTATGACGTGCGTAATGATATTTATTCGCAGATGTATGGAGGAAAAGATGCTGAAAGATATCGTACGAGTATCGCGGTTAATCGTACGCGCGGGGAAATCTTAACGTATCGTGGGAAAATTTTTCCAGCGTATTATCATGCCAATAGCGGGGGATATACGGAAAATGTGAGCGAGTTGTGGGAACATAATTTGCCGCCGCTTAAAGGTGTTAAATCGGATTATTCGATTGGAATGCCGGCTTACGCGTGGAAAAGGAATTTCCGTTCGAGTGATATTCAGGAAAAACTCAATTCGGCTGGTTATAAGATCGGTGCTATTAAAGATATTGTTGTCTTAGAACGCAATGAGAGCGGACGAATTCGTTGGCTTGAATTGATTGACCGCACGGGAAAAAAAATAAAAATTTCAGGGAAAATTTTTCGTGAGATCGTCGGGCCCAATGATATTAGAAGCAATAATTATGATGTTGTGATGAAAGGTTATTATTTTGATCTTATAGGAAAAGGCTGGGGGCATGGCGTAGGTTTGTGCCAATGGGGCGCGAATAATATGGCACACCAACGTTTTTCTTATAAGGATATTTTGGCATTTTATTATCCAGAAACGGTTATGGTGGATTATCGGGAAGAAAAAGGACTGAAGAGCATTGAATAGTTTTGATCTTAAGAATTATGATTATCCTTTGCCACAAGAATTAATTGCTCAATATCCTATTTTCCCTCGGGATAAAGCGCGCTTGATGGTGATTGACCGCCAGAAGCAAACTATTTCGCACGATTATTTTTTTAATCTTCAGCGTTATTTGCCGCCTCAAAGCATGGTTGTTTTAAATGATAGTAAGGTCATTCCTGTCCGCCTTTTGGGAAAAAGACGAGAGACCGGTGGGGAAGTGGAAATTTTTCTTTTGCAGAGACTGTCCGACGGATACACATACCAGGCGTTGTTGCGCCCCCTTAAACGCCTTAAAAAGGGAGAAAAAATATTTTTTGGAAAAGGAGAAATAGTCGCCGAGATTATTGATAAAGAAAATCGTTTAGTACGGCTTAATAAAAAAAATATTTATCCTTCTTTGGAAAGAATCGGCCATATGCCGCTGCCGCCGTATATTAAACGCACGGATAAGGCGTTGGATAAAAAATATTATCAAACGGTTTTTGCGAAGAATTTGGGCTCTGTGGCGTCTCCAACGGCGGGCCTTCACTTAACAACCCGATTATTAAAAAAGATAGAAGGACAGGGGCATAAGATCAAAAAAGTGACATTGCATATTAATTACGCCACATTTAAGCCGGTTGAAGTGGCGGATATTCGAAAACATGAAATTCATTCTGAAGATTTTATTGTGGCGCCAGCGATAGGCAAAGCCATTGTGGCAGAAAAACAAAAAGGGAAAAAAATTGTTGCGGTGGGAACAACAGCCGCGCGTGTTTTAGAAACAGTTGCGCAAACAAAAAAAATTAAAGGGCGAACGGATATTTTTATTTATCCGGGCTATCAATTTCGATTGACCGATGTGTTAATCACAAATTTTCATTTGCCGTTTAGCACTCTTTTGATGCTGGTTTATGCATTTGGCGGTGAGGCGTTAATGAAAAGAGCGTATCAAGAAGCGGTAAAAGAAAAATATCGTTTTTTTAGTTATGGCGACGGAATGATCATTTTATAATCCCGTAAACGAACCGGGGCGGTCTTTTACGGTTAGGAGAGAAGATGTTTCAATTATTAAAACAAGATAAGAATACAAAAGCACGTCGCGGGACAATCACGACTGAGCATGGTGTTATCCAAAGCCCGTTTTTTATGCCGGTAGGGACCAACGCAACTGTTAAATCTCTTTTATTAGAGCATTTACTTGAGTTTAACGCGCAGATTGTTTTATCCAATACGTATCATTTGTTTTTACGGCCAGGGATGGATGTTATTGAGGCCGCTGGAGGGCTTCATCAATTTATGAATTGGGAAAGACCTATTTTAACGGATAGCGGCGGATATCAAGTTTTTAGTCTAACGCAATTTCGTAAAATTAAAGATGACGGCGTTCAGTTTAAGTCTCACATTGATGGGTCAACGCATTTTTTTACGCCTGAGCGTGTTATTGATATTCAGTGCATTTTAGGATCGGATATGATGATGCCGTTGGATGTCTGCGCGCCCTATCCGTGTTCGCTAAAAGAAGCAAAAAATTCTGTTGAGAAAACAACGGAATGGGCTAAACGTTCCAAAGACCATTTTGTCCGACAAGATGTAAGAGCTCCTAAACAATTCTTATTTGGGATTATTCAAGGCGCAATCTATAAAGATTTACGCGAGCGTTCGACAGAAGAAATTCTGGATGTGAATATGGATGCTTACGCGATTGGAGGCGTAAGCGTTGGAGAACCTGTTGAGGAAATGTTTAAAACGCTTGATTGGGTTTTACCAAAACTACCGAAAGATAAGCCGCGTTATTTTATGGGCATTGGCTTGCCGGATCAAATCGTTAAAGCCGTCGGAGAAGGGGTGGATATGTTTGATACGTGTATCCCGACGCGATATGGCCGGCACGCGTCTGCTTTTACCGCAAAAGGAAAAATTATTATTCGTAATCAAGAATTTGCTAAAGATTTTTTTCCTTTAGACCCTGACTGTGATTGTATGGTGTGCCGAAAATATACGCGAAGTTATTTGCGCCATTTAATGCATTCCAACGAATTAACAGGATTAACATTAATTTCATACCACAATGTTTATTTTTATGTTAATTTGATGAGGAAAATTCGCGCAGCGATTGAGGAAGATCGGTATGAAAAATTTCAAATGGATTTCTTAAAAAAATATGGCTCGGAGTTGATTTAATCCAATATGCGTATTGATATCATTACTATTTTCCCAGAAATGTTTAAGTCGATTCTTAATGAGTCCATTCTTAAAAGGGCTCAAGAAAAAAAGAAAGTGGTTATTCGTCTGCATAATTTACGTGATTACACTACGGACAAACATAAAAAAGTCGATGACAGACCTTTTGGCGGCGGGCCGGGGATGGTGATGACGCCGCAGCCATTTTTTGATGCCCTAAAGAAAATAAAAGGCAAGAGAAAAGCCAAAGTCATTTTGATGTGTCCTTCGGGAAAAACGTTTACGCAAAAATACGCAAAAAATTTGGCAAAAAATAAAAATTTGATTATACTATGTGGACATTATGAAGGAATTGATGAGCGCGTCAGAGAAAAGTTGGTTGATGAGAGCGTTTCGATTGGCGATTATGTTTTAACCGGAGGAGAATTGCCCGCGCTTGTTGTCGTGGATTGTCTAACGCGTCTTATTCCCGGTGTTTTGGGAAAAGAAATATCTTTAAAAGATGAATCGTTTGAAAATGGCCTTTTAGAATATCCACAATACACGCGTCCTGCAAATTTTCGTGGCATTAAAGTACCAAATGTGTTACTATCTGGAAATCATCGAGACATTGAAGAGTGGCGCAAGCAAGAATCGATGAAAAAAACAAAGAAATACCGTCCAGATTTATTAAAAAAATAAGAAAATAAAGTAGAATGTTTTATTTGATTTAAGGAGGAGAAAGGTAATGGCTACAAAAAATGTTCGTGAATTAATTAAAAATATTACTGAAAAGAGATTCTGCAAGGATATTCCGGATTTTGAAGTCGGTGATACCGTTAAAATGAAAGTGCGCGTGCAAGAAGCAGAAAAAACGCGTTTACATCCTTTTGAAGGCACGGTCATTAAGAAGTCCGGAACAGGATTAAATGCGGCTTTTACTGTCCGTAAGGTTTCTTTTGGAGAAGGCGTGGAAAGAGTTTTCCCCTTACATTCCCCTGTCATTGAAAGCCTAAAAGTTATTGCAAAAGGAACGACTAAACGCGCGAAGCTTTATTATTTGCGCCAACGTCAAGGCAAAAGCGCTCGCGTCGAACAAGAATAATGACATGCTGTCATATGAAGAGAAAGTCAAACAAGAAGGCTTTGACTTTATTATTGGTGTTGATGAAGCTGGCCGCGGGCCTTTGGCCGGGCCGGTTGTTGCATCGGCCGTCCTTTTAAAAGAAATAGATTTTAACTCTCCGATTCGAGATTCTAAGAAGCTTTCCCCTCAACAACGAGAATGTGCTTTTGAAGAAATTTACGCCAAGGCCTATGTCGGAGTTGGCGTCATGAGTGAAAAAATTATTGATAAAGAAAATATTTTACAAGCGACTTTTTTAGCTATGGAAAGCGCGGTTATGGATTTAGCTCGCCAGATCCCTGAAAGTTTTTGTGATCAAAAAAGTTTTGTCAAAAAGGTTTGTTTATTAATCGATGGTAATCGTTTTCAAACAAAACTTCCATATTCCTATCGTACGATTGTTAATGGTGATAATTTGGTTTTTTCTATTTCCTGTGCCTCGATTGTGGCGAAAGTCACGCGGGACCGGATGATTGATGTTTATGACAAAATCTTTCCGCAATATGGCTTTAAGAAACACAAGGGCTATGGCACGCAAATACACCGCGAGGCTATCAAGCGCCACGGGCTTTCCGTTATTCATCGCAAGACATTTAGTGAAAAGTTTTCCGCGTAAGGGTTTAGTTTAATTACCAAACATTATCATCAAAAACAATAGATTTGTTAGGTAAAATTATTCTTGTTATTTCTTACCAAACAATTTATACTTTTATTATCCATATGTTTGGTAAGGAGGATTTATGGGTATTATTAAGGGAGCATTAAAAGAAGAACTAAAGAATTCCCTTGGCATGTTAAAGCGTTACGAAGAAGAAATTAATAAGGCCAAAGGATGCCTTGTGAAGAAAAAGATAGGGAAAAAGATTTATTGTTATCTCGTTAGAAGAGAAAAGGGAGAAGTCAAATTTTTCTACCAAGGGCATCTGTCTAATGATTTAAAGAAAAAGTATAAAAATCAAAAAGAGCAGTTGATAAAATATAAACGTCTTTTATCGCAGGTTAAAGGTCAAATTAAGTTCTTAAGGAGAGCCTTGCGTGGAAAAGAATCAATATAATCTGTGCCTTGAGGTTTTAAATAGGCTAAATACCTCTGGAGTTTTAAAAGAAATCATACTTATTGGTAGTTGGTGTCTTCCGTTTTATTCAGAATATTTTTCTAATGTTAAATATAATCCCGTTTTTAGAACCCGCGATATGGATTTTCTTGTTCCTTTGCCTCGGAAGATAAAAATAAATATAGATATTTTTGATTTATTAAAAGACCTTGGTTTTATTGTTGGGTTTCAAGGAAAGGAAGGTTATATTAGGCTCGAGCATCCTGCATTAATTATTGAATTTTTGGTTCCAGAAAAAGGCAAAGGTACAAATAAGCCGATATCTTTGTCGCAATTAGGCGTTAATGCCACAGCGTTACGGTTTCTTAATTTTTTGACTGATAACACAATTCTTGTAAAAGTGGAAGATTTTAATGTCCGTTTACCTCATCCAGCGAATTTTGCTCTTCATAAATTGATTATATTTCAGCGCAGAAAGAATGAAGAAAAGGCCATGAAAGATTTTCTTTCTGCTATTGAAATTTTAAAAGCGCTTATTGCAAAGAAGGAAACAGGTATGATTTATAAAGTTTTTTCTTCGATTCCTCAAAAATGGCAGAAAAATATTATCAAAAGATTAGAAGAGTCAAAAGAGACAGAGATCAGTCGTGTTTTAAGAAATATTAGCCTGTAAGGATTTCTTAGAGGTGAACAAAAAACGGTTAAACCAAACCACCTCTGAGGTGGGACGATGGATAAAAGAATATGAGCTATTTATATAGAGGGTTGAGACAAGAAGAAGTTGATAATGGGCAATTAATTGCTAAAGAGCAAGGGGTTTTTGCTCAACATCCGAAACTTCCGATTTGTTTGCCATTTAGTCTTGAGAAAAATATTATTAACGCTGTAATAAATCATCAAAAAAATAATGGTTTAAATGAATATAACACTTCTGGAGTTTCGACTTCAACAGAAATTGAAATTGCTAAGAAATACGCAACTGAATATTATCGCAGAGATGGATATGTGGCGTATATTTCTAGAGACAAGTTAAGAAAATATAATATTTTTGAGTTTGATGTAAAGGCAGATTGTCCGGAAGTAGCTAATCCTGAAGATCATGAGGTGATTCTTTATGATAATGTTGGTGGGGCAATGCCTAAAGAAGTTATTGAGAAAATAGAAAAAATTCAAGTTTAAAAATTTTAAGATTATAGAAACCCGTCCCACCACGGGTGAGCCGCAAACTGCGCGTGACACGCCGAGGGGTGACAATAAAAAACATGACGATTTTTAAGCAAAAAGTTGGGAAGCATGGAGAAGATTTAGCCCAAAAGTTTTTGTGTCAAAACGGTTATAAAATTTTAGAAAAGAATTTCCGTTCGTCTTTTGGCGAAATTGATATTATCGCGCAGGAAAAAAAGACTTTTTGTTTTGTGGAAGTCAAAACGCGTCATTCTCAAATATTTGGCTCTCCGTCAGAGGCGGTATCATTTCAAAAACAAGAAAAAATTATTAAAACCGCTCTTTTTTATATGAATAAGAAGAAATTAGATAATAAAGACATGCGTTTTGATGTGGTTTCGATTTTTTTAGATGGAAAAGAGCAAATTTTAAACATAGAAATCATCAAAAATGCCTTTGAAGGCGCGTAATTTTAATCGAGAAACTTTCCATAAAAGAATTTGCAAAGAGAAAATTTTTAGGTTAAGATGAAGCATAAATAATTAAGACGAAAGTATCCTTCAGGATTTTCAGCCCGAATTCTTTTAGAAAATAATCTTATAAATAATATTAATAAATATGAAAAAATTTAAGAATTTTACTATTGATGAATATTTAGGCGTTCTTTCACGTCGAGAACCTGTCCCGGGAGGAGGATCAGTAGCGGCTCTTACCGCGGCTTTAGGCACAGGCCTTATCTGTATGGTCACGAATTATTCTTTGAATAAAGGTAAAAGCGAAGAGATTGAGAATCAATTAAAAGAAATTTTACAGAAAAGTTATGAATATCAGGCGCGGCTTTTAGAACTCGTCGACCTTGATTCCGAGGCCTATATGAAAGTCGTCAAAACGAGAAAAGAAAATCCAGAGGAATATCAAAAAGCATTAGAAGAAGCCAGTGCCATTCCTCGGGAGATTTGTCAATTGTGTTACGCCGCGGTTGATTTAATTCCTTTTATCGTTAAAGAAGGCAATAAAAATCTTATTCACGATGCCCAAATCGCTTCGGAGATGCTTTTATCCGCTTACAATAGCGCTTTGGTCTTATCCAATCAATAATAGTTATGTCCGCACAAATCCTTGATGGCAAAAAGCTTGCGCAGTCTTTAAAAGAGCAATTAAAAAATGAAATGCTCCTGCTTAAGGAAAAATACCAACAAGTTCCGTCTTTAGTCGGGATTATTGTTGGCGAAGACCCAAGCGCCTGTTCTTATACGAATTCACAGAAGAAAATCGCTCATGAAATCGGTATTGAATATGAATTAAAACTTTTGCCATTAAATATTTCCCAACAAGATTTGATTGCGTTTATCGAAAAGTTGAATCAGGATAAAAATGTCCATGGAATTATGCTTCATAAGCCGCTCCCGAAACAATTGGATTATCATTGCGTTAGTAATTATATTTTACCGTTAAAAGATGTGGAAGGAATGAATATCAGTAATTTAGGTAAAATGATGCTCAATGAAATGC
>JAKQLT010000016.1 GCA_029567025.1 Candidatus Omnitrophota bacterium
TCCGCGCGCAGGTCGATGAAACCGACATAGGAAAAATAAAAATCGGCCAAAAGGCAGTCATTAGTTTGGACGCGTATGCCGATGAAAAAGTCAAAGCCACAGCGGAGCATATTTATTATGAGTCTGAGACTGTTAATAATGTCACTGTTTATAAAGTGGATCTTGTTCCGGAACGTATTCCAGTGTTTTTCCGTTCGGGGATGAATACTACCATTGATTTTATTGAAAATAGTAAAGAAAATGCCTTACTCGTGCCTATGGATGCGGTAACGCATGAAAAAGATGGTGCGTATGTTTTAGTTAAGAAAGAAAATAGCGCGCAGGTTGTTTCTCGTCCTGTGGTCATTGGCATTATGGATGAAAAAAATGTTGAGATTTTAGCCGGAATAGAAGATAAGGATATCGTGGTTATTAAGATCAATCAATACGAACTTCCTAAAAGTGATGTAGGTAAAAATCCTTTTATGCCTGATCGTCGTCAAAATAGGCAAAATCGCAGTAAATAATATATGATTGAATTAAAAAATATATCAAAAACATATCAAATGGGAAAAATCCAGGTCAAGGCCTTGGATAATGTTTCTTTGAAAATTGAATCAGGTGAGTTTGTCGCGATTATGGGGCCGTCGGGTTCTGGAAAATCGACCTTAATGCATATTTTAGGACTTTTGGATCGTCCGGATGAAGGTGCGTATTTTTTTCAAGGAAAAGATCTCACAAGATTATCGGATGAGTCATGGGCGATTATTAGAAATAAACTGGTAGGATTTATTTTTCAGCAGTTTCATCTGTTGGCGCGTATGACAGCTTTAGAAAATGTCCAGTTACCGTTGGTCTATGCGGGTAATCAACATTTAAAAGAGAACGCGAAAGAGAAATTAGAATTAGTGGGATTAAAAGACCGGATGAGCCATCAGCCGAATGAGCTTTCTGGTGGACAACAACAGCGTGTGGCCATTGCGCGTTCTTTAATCAATGAGCCGCCTATTATTATGGCTGATGAACCGACGGGGAATTTAGATTCGAAAAGTAAAGAAGAGATCATGGGGATTTTAAAACGGCTTCATCAGGAAGGAAAAACGGTTATTGTGGTCACCCATGAGAAGGAAGTCGCCGACCATGCGAAACGCGTGATTTATGTCCGTGATGGAAAAATTATTTCTGATGATAGGCGTGAAGAACAAAAAAAGAGTGCCGCCGAAACAGCTGATTCAAAATTAGTGAATGGTTTTTTATCTGAATCCATCCATCGTATTGGCCGCACAAAATTTCACGATTATTTTAAACAAGCGCTTTTTGCCATGATCTCGCATAAAATGCGTTCGTTACTTTCTATTTTGGGAATTTTAATTGGAGTCGCTTCTGTTATTGCTATGTTGGCGTTAGGGGAAGGGGCTAAAATTTCTATTCAAAAACAATTAGCGTCTTTAGGATCGAATTTGCTTGTGTTAAGGCCGGGGTCTTCTAAGGTGCACGGGATTGCTTTAGAAGCTGGAGCGGTTACTCGTTTTACGTTTAAAGATATCGCGGCTATTAAAAAATTGGATGGTGTTATACGAGTCAGCGCTTCTGTTTCAGGACGAGGCCAGGTGGTTTATGGGAATAAAAATTGGAGCACGCAAATCGAGGGAGTTGAAATTGATTATGATCAAATGCGCGCGGTGGTTCCTGTGGTTGGAAGATTTTTTATCGATAAAGAAATAAAAATGAGAGAAAGGGTAGCTATTTTAGGGACAACTGTCGCGCGGGAACTTTTTGGCAATGTGAATCCGATTGGTGCGATTATTAAAATTAATCTTGCTAATTTTAAGGTCATTGGCGTTTTACCGTCTAAAGGAGGTAATTCGTTTCGTGACCAAGATGATACGATTCTTGTGCCGGTCACAACTGCAATGTATCGGATGTTTGGTGAACAATATATTGATACGATATTTGTGGAAGCAAAAAATGTGGCATTGTTAGACCCTTTACAGGAGAAATTGAAGGAGTCGATTATTCGTCAGCATCGGTTAAATAAAAAGAATGAAGATTCTTTTCAAATTCGTAATATGGCGGATATTAAGAACGCTTTGGAATCGACCACAAAAGTGATGTCTTTATTGTTGGGGGCGATTGCCGCGATTTCGCTTCTCGTCGGAGGGATTGGCATTATGAATATTATGCTTGTTTCGGTTACCGAAAGGACGCGAGAAATTGGGTTACGTAAAGCCATTGGCGCGAATAATCAGGATATTTTAACGCAGTTTTTGATTGAGTCGGTTTTGATGTCTCTTTTAGGCGGATTATGCGGTATTGTTTTAGGAATAGGCGCCGCGACTTTGATTACAATTTTTGCCGGATGGACAATAAAAGTTTCCCTGTTTTCAGTTTTATTAGCGACGTTTTTTTCATTAGCTATTGGTATTATTTTTGGGTTATGGCCAGCCCGACAAGCCGCTCGACTGAATCCTATTGAAGCGCTACGATATGAATAAATAAGCGTAAGTGTGAGATTGTTATGTTGAGAAATATTAAAATTCCCGCATTAGGATTGGGTTTTTCTTCTCTTCTCGCCCAGGTTCTTATCTTTCGCGAACTTATTATTGTTTTTTATGGGAATGAAATTGTCTATGGTCTTATTTTAGGACTTTGGTTATTGGGGATTGCCGTAGGGAGTTTTTTAGCTGGTCACAGAAAATTTCTTAGATTCGATCCGAAATATTCTTTTATCTTTTTCCAAATCATTTTTGTTTTTATTTTTCCTCTTACCATTTTTGTTATCCGACATTTGAAATTTTTCTTAAGAATCTCTTTAGGCGAGGCGATAGGCATTATTCCTATGGGAATGGCAACGGCTATTGTTTTAGCTCCGTTAACGATTATTTTAGGCGGTATTTATACTTTTTTATGCCGATGGGCGTATCAAGATATTTCCCAAGGACAAAAAACAGCAGGCACTGTTTATTTATGGGAAGCTTTGGGGTCGGTGGTAGGCGGGATTCTCTTAAGCCTTTTTTTGAGTTATGCGTTGCCGACGTTATTCACTGTCTTTATCGTTTGCCTTATCAATATTTTTTGCCTTTTATTATTAGATTTTGTTCAACAGATAAAAAGATTTTTTTATATTTTGATTGGCTTTTTAATAGTGTTGATATTTTTCGTTTCGCCTATGGAATTAGCGACACGGAATAATCAATGGAAAGGATATAAAGTTTTAATATCGCAAGACTCGATATACGGCAATATTGTATTAACAAAAAAAAATAAAGAATACAGTCTTTATGAAAACGGCGCTTTATCATTTACCACACACGACACGTTATCCGCAGAAAATATTGTTCATTATGCTCTTTTAGAGCATCCGCATCCTAAAAAAATTTTATTGATTGGCAATGGTCTGGGAGGCGCGTTAAAAGAATCCTTGAAATACGAGGACGTTACAGTCGATTATGTAGAATTGGATAAAAAGATTTTAGATATTTCTTATCAATATTTGCCTGACGATGTTGTTGCGAGTTTGAAAGATAAAAGAGTTAAAGTGATTATTGATGATGCGCGCCGTTATCTTAAGACAACAGCGAAGAAATATGATGTGATTCTTGTGAATTTGCCAAATCCTTCCAATATTTTTATTAATCGCTATTACACGTTAGATTTCTTTAAAGAAGCACGCGCTCAATTATATCCTAAAGGAATTTTAGCGTTAAGTGTTTCTTCGCCGGAAAATTATTTGAATGAAGAGGCTCGCAATCTTTTGCGTTCTGTTTTTTCGACTTTAAAGAATGCTTTTTCGAGCGTGATCGTTATTCCTGGCGAGGAAAATATTTTTCTCGCCTCTGATTATCACAATAAGGAGTCTTTTTCTCCTCAAAGAATTATTTCCCGATTAGAAGAAAGGCAGATTCAGACGCACTATGTTCATCCGTCGTATATTCCTTTTATTTTAAACGCTAAACGGCAGGAATATATGGAGGATGTTTTAAAAAAAGAAGGCATGATTAATACTGACATAAGACCAGTTGCTTATGTGGATGATATCGTTTTATGGTCGCAACATTTTAATTCGCGATTTAAAAATTTTTTAGGAATTTTTCGAAGAATTTCCTTAAAGGGCATCATTATCTTTTTTGCTGTTTTTTCTTTTTTAGGGATTGTTTTTTGGAGAAAAAAGAATATCGCTGTTAGTGTGTCTATTTTTGCGACAGGATTTTGTGAGATTGTTTTTCAAATGATCGTTTTAATCGCTTTTCAAACGCTTTATGGGTATGTTTATTATGCGGTGGGAATAATTATGACTGCTTTTATGCTGGGCCTTATCGCGGGAAGCTGGACGGCAAAAAAAATATTAACGCGCTCTTTTAACAGTTTTCCATATTATTTATGGACACAGATAGCTGTTTGTTGTTATTCATTATTATTACCTTTGGTTTTTATCCTTTTTCGCAATGCTGTTTTTATTCAGAAATATCCTTTTATTTTTGCCAGCGTTTTTTTATCGCTTCCTATTTTATCCGGATTTATTGGCGGCGTGCAATATCCTTTAGCCGCGCAGATTCTTTCTTCTGCGCAAAAAAAGATATCTTTATCTTCTTCTGAACGAGTTCTTTATGCGATCGATAGTTTAGGCGCGTCTTTAGGCGCGCTTCTGGTAGCGATGATTCTTATTCCTGTTTTAGGCATAGCGCAAGTGGCGCTGACGTGTGGCATTTTAAGTTTTTTTGTTTTAATTTGGTTGGTTGTATCGCGCTAGAAGTTTTTTTTGAAGAGTTATTATCCTAAAAGGTCGTTGTTGGTGGTGTAATATTTTGCTTCTTTTATAAAAGTATTTTCTTCTTTTTTAAATTTTTCAAAGAATCGCGACAAGGGAGAGAGAAAGATTCCTATGAAAACAATACCCAGGAATTTTAGAAAATCTCGACGGCTTATTTTGTTATCTGTATTTTTCATTTCTCTATGTCCTTATCTTTTATAGCCAAATCCCCGGAATTTTTGTCTGACAGAATTTACATTTTCCATCCACGATATTATTTTCTAAAACTAAATAACCTTGTCGGCGAACAAGAAGTTTCTTATCATTTGGGCAATACGTATTATTTCCTTCATTGTCCATAATATTTCCGGTATAGGCAAAGAAAATGCCTTCATCAAGCGCTATTTGACGCGCGCGTATAATAGTTTTTTCTGGTGTCGGGGGTAAATTTTTAAGTTGATGCGTCGGCCAAAACCGTGAAAAATGCATAGGCACATTCGTTCCGACATTGTCTATGGTCCAGCGGCACAGCGCGCGTAAATCTTTTTCATCATCATTCCATGTGGGAACAACCAAATTTGTTAATTCAAGCCAAACGTCTTGTTTTTTTATGGTTGTGATCGCTTCTAAAACGGGCTTTAAAGTCGCGGAACACATATCACGGTAAAATTCTTCGGTGATACCTTTAAAATCGATTTTAATCGCATCGACATTTTCACAAAGTTCGATAAGGGGCGCTTGTTCGATATACCCCGCGCTTACTAAAATATTTAATAAACCATTTTTTCGCGCGATTTTAGCTGTGTCTAAAACGTATTCATAAAAAATAACAGGATCCGTATAAGTATAAGCGATGCTTTGACATTTATTTTTTAAAGCGTCATGAACAATCTCTTCAGGGGAGAGTTTATAATTTTGTAAGTCTTCTGGTGGATATTGGGAAATTTGCCAGTTTTGGCAGTATTTACAGCGCAGATTGCATCCGGCTGTGGCTAAAGAAAAAGTTCCCGATCCGGGAAGGACATGATAAAAAGGTTTCTTTTCGATTGGGTCAATATTTATGGAACAAGGATTGCCGTAAACAAGCGTCTGGAGTTTTCCGTCGATATTTATACGCACGCGGCAAAATCCGCGTTCGCCGTTTTTTAGGCGACAGTGTCGAGGGCAGAGTTGGCATTGAACAGATTGAGCGGCCATTTTAAAAAATTTTAATTTATTTTTTCCCAGTATTTTGCTTCGCGCGGAACAATCCCCGCATTTCTTAATTTATTTTTTATTTCTGTTAATGTTCTGTCTTCTTCATTGAATTGTTTGGTATCAGGCGTTGTTGCCATGATTATGGCATTAGTTTTTTTATTCGTCAAATAAGCGTTTTCAATAATGACCGCAGTGATTAAAACACACGAAAAAAATAATAAGACTATGAATGTTTTATTAGGATTTTTCATTCTTTTTTATGCTCAACGTTAAACATTGTTGCGGACAATTTTTCAGACATTCTCCGCAAAGAATACATTCGGACGGGTTAATAGTGAAATCTTTATCAATCGCTTGGGTAGGACAGATATTTTGGCAAATACCACAAGCGGTACAACTTTTTTTATTAGCGCGAATTTTAAATAGACTTAATCTCGACAGAAGGCCGTTAAATGCTCCGATAGGACATAAATATTTGCACCAGAATCGATAGTTAAAGAAAGAGATAAAAAATATAAATGCTACAAAAAGCCATCCTAAAAAAGAAGCGCGCGCGGTAAATAGAAGAATAAAAATTTCGAAATTGATAATATCGCTATTTTGTACGATAAAGCTTAAGAACAATCCGCCTAAAAGAATCCCATATTTTATGTTTCGCGCTTTTTGATCCACATTCTTTGCGAGTTTTATCGACGGGATATTAAGTTTCTGAGAGATTTTTCTTATTATTTCTTGTATCGCGGCAAACGGACAAACCGATCCGCAATAGATGTTCCCTAAACTGATAAGAGTTAAAAATATCAGCGCCAGAAGTCCGAACCATAAAACGCCATTGTCTAAAGAAGGAAATTTTAAAAGTCCAATATTAGAGATTTGGATAATTGAAAACATATGCGCTTTTAATATGCCTAAATAGATAAGGCTAACGCATAAGCTGAGCCATTTTAAGAAAGGATTAAGAAAAAGAAATCCTGAACAAGCTAAAATAAAAATAATAATAAGAATAATAAGTTCATGATAAATTATGTTTTTAGTGATGAAAGAGCGCGGGTCTTGCGCTCCAAAGATTTTTTCTAAACTGTATTTAATACTTTGTGTGATGGCTTGGCTTGTTATAGTGGCTTGGGTAATGGCGTCAATATCTTTCCCGAGAATGAAAGAGTCTGTAATTTTTTTCTTTTCAAACTGTTTAAGGAAAAAAGAAATTTTTGTTAGATAGCTTGATGTTTCGTGGTGGCGAAGAATATAAATTTTAGTTATTTCTTTATTTGGATTAAGACCTACCGCTATATTGATCGGCCCGCCATATCCGCGGATATGGGACGAGAAATCCGCAGTAAAAAAGATAAATCCTAAAAATATTTTTTTATTGGTTTTAGAATCTTTTTTATAGGCTTCATAGACAGAATCAAAATTTTGTTTTAAAGAAAAAGTGTCGGCTTCAGGAAAAATATTTTTGCATTCGGCGCATTCAGAAATATTTTTTTCTAAATTTTGAAGAGGGTTTTTGGAGGAGCTTAAGAAAAATCCTACGCTCGTAACGATTATTAAAAGGAAAGAGAGTTTTTTATATTTTGTCCGCATTATTTTTTTAATTTTACTTCTAAAAAGTTTCTTAATCAAATTAAATATTTTCTAATATTATTTTTTATCATTTTAATAATAAAAAAACACTAAAAAATCCTATTTTTTTGTATTTTCTCGAGGAAAAATAAATATTTTAGAAAGCACTATATAAAGTATGTTTGATTTATTGACACACAATATATTGTATGTATAATAATATTTCATTAGAGGATTTTTAGGTAAAAAATATTTAGAATAACAATATTAAACGTCATATTATTTCATCTTAAGTCATGGGGAGGAGAATCTTATGCAGCAGCAACAACACGCAACCGATGTTTTGACAAAAATCAGTAAACGTAACGGCACCTATGAAAAATTTGATTCTCAAAAAATTACCCGCGCTATTGCTAAAGCCGGCCAGGCCACTGGCGAATTTGGCGAAGATGTAGCTCACAAATTAACCATCCGGGTTCTGAATATCGTCCAGCAATTAATAACAGATCGCTTCCCTACTGTTGAAGAGATTCAAGATACGGTTGAAGAAGTTTTGTTAACCTCGCCTTATCGTAAGACTGCTAAAGCGTATATTATTTATCGCGATCAACATACTAAAATCCGCGAGATTACGTCTAAAAGTAATGTAGATTTAGTCGATCAATATTTAAGTCGTTTAGATTGGAAAGTCAATGAAAATAGCAATATGGCTTTTTCTCTTCAGGGGCTCAATCAATATTTGTCATCAGAAATAAGTAAAGTTTATTGGCTGAATAAAATTTATCCACCTGCGGTTAAAGAATCTCATAGCAATGGAGACAGCCATCTGCATGATTTAGGGCTTATCAGTGTTTATTGTGTGGGATGGGATTTGCATGATCTTTTAATGAGTGGATTCCAAGGCGCGAAAGGAAAAATGGAATCTAAGCCGGCCAAGCATTTGCAAACGATTTTAGGCCAGATTGTGAATTTCTTTTATACACTGCAAGGCGAGGCCGCGGGCGCGCAGGCTTTTTCTAATTTTGATACACTTTTAGCGCCATTTATTCGTTATGATAAACTTTCGTATGATCAAGTGAAACAAATGCTTCAAGGATTTGTTTTTAATATCAATGTCCCGACGCGCGTGGGTTTTCAAACACCTTTTACGAATGTTACTTTAGATTTAAATGTCCCATCCCAATTTGCGGATCAGCCCGTCATTATCGGCGGAAAGATGCAAAAAGAAACTTATAAAGAATTCCAGAAAGAAATGGATATTTTTAATCGCGCGTTTTTGGAAGTCATGATGGAAGGCGATGCGAAAGGCAGAGTTTTTACTTTTCCTATTCCGACCTATAATATCACGAAAGATTTTGATTGGGATAATCCCAATTTAAAAATGCTGTGGGATGTAACAGCCAAATACGGCATTCCTTATTTTTCGAATTTTGTGAATTCCGATATGAGCCCGGATGACGCGCGCAGTATGTGCTGCCGATTGCGTTTAGATAACCGGGAATTGCGCACACGCGGCGGCGGATTGTTTGGTTCTTCTCCGTTGACAGGTTCGATAGGCGTTGTAACTATTAATATGCCGCGCATTGGTTATTTATCCAAGACGGAAGAAGATTTTTTTAAACGTTTAGAACATCAAATGGAATTAGCTAAAGAAAGTTTAGAAATCAAGCGTAAGGTTCTGGAACGTTTTACCGATGAAAATCTTTATCCTTATATGAAATATTTCTTGCGTAATATTCATAAACGCACAGGTCAATATTGGAAGAATCATTTCGCGACGATTGGTTTGGTAGGGATGAATGAGGCGTGTTTGAATTTCTTAGGGAAAAACATTGCCTCGCCTGAAGGTCAGGATTTTGCCGCGCGTGTTTTGGATTTTATGCGGGATAAACTGGTTACGTTTCAGGAACAGACCGGAAGTATTTATAATTTGGAGGCCACGCCTGCCGAAGGTGTTTCGTATCGTTTGGCGCGTATTGATAAAGATATGTATCCGGATATGCAATGCGCCAATGAAGAAGGTTTTCAACAAGGCAAAGAACCTTTTTATACGAATTCTACTCAATTGCCGGTTAATTATTCGGATGATCTTTTTGAGGTGTTGGATCATCAGGATCATTTACAAACACGTTATACCGGCGGAACAGTCTTGCACGGTTTTGTTGGCGAAAAGATCGAGAATGCTGAAGCATTAAAAAATCTTATTCGTACGATATGTTATAAATATAAATTGCCGTATTTTACGATTTCTCCCACCTTTAGCGTTTGCCCGAATTGTGGTTATGTCGCTGGAGAACACGCCAGTTGCCCTAAATGTGAGAGTGTGTGTGAAATTTATACGCGTATTGTCGGATATTTAAGACCTGTCCAGCAATGGAATAATGGGAAGAAAGAAGAATTTAAAATCCGTAAAACTTATAAAATATGCGCATAGGGGGACTTCAAAAAACATCCCTCATTGATTTTCCTGGCATTGTTTCGTGTGTGATTTTTACGCAAGGATGTAATTTTCGATGCCCGTATTGTCATAACGCGGATTTAGTTCTTCCGGAATTATTTGGAAATCTTTTAACCGAAAAAGAAATTTTTTTGTTTTTAAAAGAAAGAGTTGGTAGATTGCAAGGTGTTGTTTTAAGCGGCGGTGAGCCAACGATTCAAGAGGATATTATCTCGTTCATTGAGAAAATAAAAGAAATGAAATATCGTATTAAACTTGATACTAACGGAAGCCATCCCGACGTCCTTAAAAGATTGTTAAAAGAAAATCTTTTGGATTATGTGGCTATGGATATCAAAACTTCTTTAGAAAATTATTCAAAAGTTGTAGGATGTTTGGTGGATGTGGAAAAGATTAAAGAAAGTATCGCGCTTATTATCAATTCCTATGTCTTTTATGAATTTCGCACCACGTGTGTTAAGCCGTTGCATCAAGAAAAAGATTTTGGCGAGATTTTTCATATGATTCAAAACGCGCGAAGGTTTGTTGCGCAAAAATTCGAGCCAAGCCAAAAAGTGTTGGATAAAGAATTATTACAAGCGGAGCATTTTTCTCAAGAAGACATTGCGCGCATTCAGGAATCTTGGGAAAGAATATCAAAAGGAAAATAGAGATTGATACTTTTGATGAAAAGATTATCACAAATATTATGGATGATTGTAACATTTTTATGGCTGATAGCGTCTAATCTTTTTTCTGCCGACGGAATTTTAACATCAAGCGGGCCTTCTTCGCAAGTTTTTCTAAAATACGAAAAACCTAAAACCATTGAAGAGGATGTGCAAGATATTGTTTTAGAGTCATTAAACACGATTGTCCAAAAGACATTGCAAACAATAATTACCCAACAAAAGATTGATATGATGCAACCTATCGCGTCTTATATTCTTCAAGATATTTTGATGCAGATGGCTCAAAGGTCTTCCACATTAGAAATTATTAAAGAGGCTTATCGAACGTGTTTAACAAACGCGTATGAGATGAAAGATAAAAGAGTGTTAAAGGCCACCATTAAAGATTACGTGCATCAGGAGTCGATAGGGATTCTGCAGAAGGTTTTTCAAGATCCTGTTTTTCAAGTTGTTTTAGAAGAATCTTTAAAGCAAGGAATGATGAAGCAACAGCAAATCATGACAACAACTGTCGCAGAACGTCAAGCGAAAATAAACGCGCTTTTACAACAGCAACAAATTATTTCTCAGCAGGTTATGGCGCAAACCTATCAACAGATGTTAAATCAATTCGCGGCTAAGACTCAAGCGCAGATGAATTATATGACCCAGCAATATCAGCAACAAATGTCTAAACAAGACGCGGCGCGGCGTCAGCAGTTTTATTCTTCTCAAAAGGCCATGCAGCAAGCTTATCAGCAACAATTAAATATTATGGCGGCTGAAATGAATCAGCAGGTTGATCAAATAAATTTGCAGTATCAGCAACAGCAGCAATATCAACAGCAGCAACAGACGCAAGGACATTAAGCGTGAGATATTTTAGCGCTTTAAAATTTTTTTGTTTTTTTATAAGGCGATCTTTTTGTTTTTTGTTATGCGTCACGCTTACCAGTTGCGCTCCGTTTCGATATGCGTCTTTTAGTCATCAGGATATTTTAATTTCTGCCGCACACATTAATATTTCCGACGGAATAGACCAGGATGAAGCGATTCTTTTAGCCCTTCGTTTGATTTTGCAAAAAGGATTAGCGGATCGTCTCTATAGTTTAGAGCCGTTTAAAATTGATAAAAAAATGATTTGGAATAAAGATGGCGAAGAAGTCCTTCTTGAAGAGCCTGTGAGTGTGTATTTTCAGTTTCCGGTAAGAACGGTCTGGACAGTTTATTTTCGGGATAAAAAAGGAAGTTGGTTTTGGGGATTATATCCTGTCATTCCTTTTATTGTGGAAATCGATAAAGATACGGGCGAGATTTTAAAATGGGAATTAAAAAAGAAATAAGTCGTATTTTATTATGACGAAAAAAATTTTTTTTATTTTATGGATTATTTTTTTTATAGGTATCTGTGAAAATTCTTGGGCTTGTCGTTTTTGGGCGGCGATTGGAAAAGAAATTCCAGCGCCTATCATTGAGCAGCAACTTTTAACAGATGAATATTCGCTAAAAAGTTTAGGCCGAATTAATAGAAATGGCTGGTCTGTCGGATATTATGAAGGAACAAACGCGGTTGTTTATCGGGGGAAAGAAAGCGCTGATAAAGACCCTGCATTTAATAAAGCGGTTAAAATAGTTTCAGAATTAAGGCCGTCTCTTGTTGGTTCTCATATTCGCCAAGCGGCTTCTGGTTGTCGGGACGTTGTTAATCCTCATCCGTTTATAATAGAAAAAAACGGAAAAGTTTGGGTTTTCGGCCATAATGGCGTTATTGCGAAAAATATTTTGATTGATTTAATACAAGAAGATTATTTAAAGAAAAATCCGCCTTCTGTGTGTACGGATAATCCACCTTCATCATGGGTTGATACAGAGCTTTATTTTATTTATTTGCTTAAAATGATTGAGCAGTATAAGGGAAACGTTGTTGAAGGTTTAAGAAAAGGTCTTGTGGCCCTTGAAGATAAAATTGGCGGACGAGGCGGTTCGCTTAATTTTTTCTTAAGCGATGGGGAAACTTTGTGGGTTTTTCGAAAAAATAATTCTTTAAGCTATTCTTATGATAGAGATTTAGGCGTGAGTATTGTTTCTTCAATGCCCCCGAATAATAAGGAGGGTGTTTGGCAGGATTTTCCACAAGACGTCGTAGGTATTTTTAGCTTGAATAAAACTCCTCGATTTGAACCTATAAGAAGTCTCCCTTAATAATTATTTTAAAAGGGTTGGGTTTTTTTAGGTTTTTTAGGTGCCACAAATCATCATTGACAATATTTTTTCTTAAGTGTATTGTATAACAATTAATTATAAAACTTTTGTAAAAAGGAGAGAAAAGATGAGAAACAAAATTTTATTAACTTCAGTTATGGTTGTTTTAGGGTTATGCATGATGGCAACTATGTCTTTAGCTCAAGTCGTTGCGGGAAAGGAAGTTAGCATAGATTATACTTTAAAAATTGATGGCCAAGTCGTTGAAACAACAGGTGGAAAACAGCCTTTAACTTATATTCATGGACAAAATATGATTATTCCTGGCCTTGAGCAACAATTAGAGAATATGAAGGTTGGGGATCAAAAAACTATTACAGTGAATTCGGATGATGCTTATGGCGCAGTTAAGCCAGAGCTTTTTAAAGATATGCCTAAGACAGTTTTCCCAGAAGGTTTTGAAGTCCAACAAGGGGCTGTTATGCAAATACAAAATCCTGACGGAATGAGTGGGGCTGCTGGGCTTATTTGGGAAATTAAAGAAACCACGATTGTTATTAATTATAATCATCCTTTAGCAGGAAAGACGTTAGAATTTGAAGTAAAAGTTGTTGATGTGAAAGATGCGACAGTTGAAGAAGCGCCAATAACTCCTGTTGTTAAATAAGGATAATAAATAATCATTTTATAGAATTTTACCCGTAGACGGACTGCGTAGGTTTGTTTACGGGTTTTTTCTTTCATAATTTCATCGAGGTGATATAATTAATATAAATATAATTTTATATGAAAGGATGCTTTATGAAGCCTTATAGATTTCAATATGTGTTTGGACCAGTTTCATCTTGGCGGTTGGGGCGATCCTTAGGGATTGATCCTTTATCCGGGATTAGAAAAGAATGTAATTTTAATTGTATTTATTGCCAGTTAGGGGAAACCAAAAAATTAAGAAATCGACGAGAAATATTTGCCCCAACAGCAAAAATTCTCAAAGAGATTGACGCCTTTCCTAATAAAAATGTTGATTATTATACATTTTCTTCCAATGGTGAACCGACATTAGCTAAGAATTTGGGGGATATTATAAAAGGTATTAAGAAACAAAAGCGCGGGCCTGTGGCGGTCATTACCAATGCGGGTTTAATCCATAGAAAAGATGTGCAAGAAGATTTATTATTAGCGGATTTGGTTATG
>JAKQLT010000035.1 GCA_029567025.1 Candidatus Omnitrophota bacterium
GTATTGTTTTATTATCAATGTTTTACTGTATTTCTTCCTTTCGCTCGGATGCATTTTTTCAAGATTATTCATCATTTCTTCATATCCGTTTATTATCGAAAATCTTCTTAACGCCTCTTTTTTTGCAAACTCCGGCAGCGCGTCAAACTCCGCATTCCCTGAACTCCCCGCCCCCGCCTCTCCCGATTCCTGCTGATGACTGACGACTGACGACTGATTCCCGATACCTGACGGCTGACGACTGATGACTGACGGCTGACAACTGTCGGCATTTCGCCCTTCGCCCTTTCTTTCCCAATATTTCAGTTGCGCCCCTTCCGGCATACTCTCAAGCAGTATCTCACGCTCGCATTTACCGTTCGCTTTCTTCGCGCCAGGGCGGCTTTGAAATTTTGAATATGATTTTTCGAGCCAACGCTTTGTTATCCCCAGCAGAGCCATCGCCTCCGCCGCCTTTATCCACACCGCCATTATCTCACCTCTATTTATTTTTTTTTATTTGTGATTTTTTTATTTGTAAGTTTTTTATTTTATTAATTTCTAATTTTAAAACTTTTATTTCTTCTTTTAAATCGTCTATCATTGCTTGTTGCCCGCATATAATTTCAAATATTCTTTCTTTGCTTATTTTACTCATTTCAATCCCCTCCAAAAAAAATTATCCGTGTAAATCCGTGTAATCCGTGTCAAAATTTCCTTATTTATTTATGGTATTACCGGAACATTCCTGCCAGTTTATACATCGCTTCATATCACACTTGCCGCGTTCGGACTCATAGGATTTCTTGAAGTGTTCCATAGACAACGCGCAGCCCTGGTCAAAAACAAATGCAAGAGCATCCCAGTTAACGAAATCTTTGAGCGGGCACTCGAAGCTAAAAAAATTGTTCATCCCATTGTATTCAAAGAGTTCACGCACCATAATGTCTTTTACAGGGTTTTTACGGTTAAAGGGTCTCCATGTCCCATTGGCATCACACAGCCACTCTGTCCCGCTTGCCATCATAACCTTCTTGAATCCGTAAAAGTTATATTCCCCGGCAGAATCAAAATTATTTTCTCCTGCCCAGCTTGTAATAATTCGTTTAAATCTAAATATACATTTTCTGAAATAACTCAAGAAGCCGCGCTTATCGCCGGAATCCCTCAATGATTGTAATTTCATATTTTCCTTCTATCGCTGAAAAACAGCTCTAAATTTTAAATCCTTCTGCGCTTCGTCAGTTATCATATTCATTATTAAATTCTTGTTTTTACTCAAAAATATAATCCCCGCTTCTGTATCAAAAATATTATTAATCGTTACACTACCCTGACTTAATATCGCGTCATTATGCGCCGCTACTTTCTTTTCTAATTCAGCTACCCTGTTTAATAATTCTCTTTGCTTTGCGTCTTTGAGTCTCCGCGCGAAAAACTTCTTCACCCGCGCCCAATATATCCGCGCCCAGTTATTCTTCGCTCTCGCCGTCCATACCATCATTCTAATCCCCCCCTTAAAAAATTTTCTTAATCCGTGTCCGCGCCAACAGCGCGCATCCGTGTCAAAAATTCCCTTGAATTAACCCCCGATTATGTTATAATTATTTCACCACAAAATTTTTATCACATAACCGGAGGCGTTTTATGTTAAACGAAAAACTCTTTACCAAACTTTTAGCAAGCAATTATGCAAACGGCATTATGCTCCAAAATGTTCTTGCCGAACTTTCAAAAGAAAAAGAAAAACCTGTTCTTTACCGTGAAATTCTTGCTAAAGTTGAATCTCAAATATCTAATGATATTTCTGAAATCTATAAATCCGAA
>JAKQLT010000077.1 GCA_029567025.1 Candidatus Omnitrophota bacterium
ACGACGCTCTTCCGATCTCTTCTTTTTCCTTAAACTTCACTGACACAATACGCGACACGCCTGTTTCAGGCATAGTAATCCCATACATGACATCCGCGTTCGCAATTGTTTTCTTATTATGAGTAATAACAATAAATTGTGCTATCTTTGCGAAATCTTTCAATAAAAATCCAAAACGCCCGACGTTGGATTCATCCAAAGCGGCGTCGATTTCATCCAAGACACAAAAAGGGCTTGGATTAACTTTAAAAACACCAAAAACCAAAGCAATCGCCGTTAATGTTTTTTCCCCGCCAGACATCAAACTAATACTTTGCAATTTCTTCCCAGGAGGTCTTGCTACGATATCGATGCCGGACTCAAGAACATTTTCAGGATCGAGCAAGACCAACTGGGCTTCTCCTCCTCCAAAGAGCATACGAAAATAGATGCGAAATTCCTCACCCACTTTCGTAAAAGTGTCTAAGAACATTTGTCGTGTTGAACGATTGATTTTATTAATCGTACTCATTAATTGTGATTTGGCCTCAATCAAATCCGCTTGTTGTTTTGTTAAAAACTCAAAGCGTTCTTTTAATCCTTCATATTCTTCAATAGCCACCAAATTAACACTTCCATAAGATTCGCAACGTTTTTTTGTTTTTTCTAATTCTATCAGCCCTTCTTCCACATCAAACGGCTCATTAGAAACAAGAAAACTATAATCTTCAGGCTCTTCTTTTATTCTTTTACGAGGAATCATCGAATCATATTGCGCTAAAATAGACTGGCGAGAATCAACTTTAAACATCGCCGGCTTATAAAAGATCCTTTCATCCGCCATGACTTCAACACAAACCAAAGCCATCGAACTGTCAATGTCCTCTTGCTTTAAAACTTCTTCAGGATGCTGAGCCCGATAAAGAACCTTATCAAAATCAATTTTATAACTTTGAAATAACTTATCCTTGATGCTCTGGATCTTAAAAGAAATTTCTTGATCGCTCATATCTTCCTTATGTTTATCCTGGCGAAGCTCTTCCACTTCATCTTCCAAACTATTCATCTGTGTTCGAGCGGTATTGATCTTCTGCCCGACATATTCTTTTTGTATTTCATAATCACGCAAAACCGCATCTAACGATTCGCGACTTTTTATGAATTCTTGAATTTTTTCCATGATGACGGCTATCTCGCGCTTATATTCTTCAATTTTGCCTTGCTGAGCGCTTAATTCATCATCAATCTTTTTGATCTCTTCTAAATCCTTATCCAAAGACTCTGTGAACATCGCTACATTATCTTTTTGGCTTTGAATCTTTTCTTCATCGGACTGCATTTCGGCTTCAAGTTGCGCAATAGAAATTGTTGTTTCTTCCCTTGTCTTTAAGTTTTCTTCAATCAACAGCTGATTGTCTTTTATCGCATTCTGACAAAACGCTAACTGCCCATTAACATCTTCTAATTGAGCGTTACAGGATTCCTCTTTCTGTTTGGTTTGAAGAAGCGTTTCTTTAACTTCAGAAAATTCCGAATTGACAAGCTCAAGCTCTCCAATAAGTTTTGTAATCTCATCTAAAATATCTTTACGTTGGGCTTCAAGAATTAAATAATCCTTTTCTTTCTTCTGTAGTTCTTCCTGTATCTGCGTCAGAATATTTTGCTCTTCTTTAATCCGGCCTGAAAGATTCTCTTTTTGAATATTCAATGTTTGAATCTCTTGATCAATTTCTTCAATTTTAAAAGACACCTGATGAGGGTCTAATTCAATAAATTTCGTTTCGCATACGATCTCATAAAGCTGCGCGATTTGCGCATATTGCGGGTCATCCACAGAAAATTGATTTTTTAAAGATTCCAATCGCTCCGCAGATAATAAACGCACATTTTTAACTTTCCCAATAATCCCGGTGTGATGATCCAAGGGAGAAATTTGAGAAATAAATCGTCCTTCCACCGCAGGATCTGGCATATCCTGATATTGAACATGCATCTTTTCGATAAAATCTTTCTGCGAAATAAAAAATAATTTCTTTTTCTCCAATCCGTCAATAGTTTCTTTAAGAACGCTAAATTCCGACTCTAATCGCGCGATGTCTTGCCCTTTATTTTCTTTCTGAATTTCCATTTCTCCCATAGAAGATCTTAGCAAACAAATTCTATCTTCCATATGGCTCAACTTCTCATCGACTTGCTGTTTTTCTTCTTCGACTTTTTGATTTTCAGATTCTAAACGACGTTTACGCGCTAAGGCCCCCTGCATTTCTTTCATAATATCTGTTAAATCATTTCTTAGATTCGTTTGCTGTGAGATATGAGCAAAGATATTTTTTTCATTTTCTTTAATAGCCTTTTTCGCCTGTTCTAAAACTTGTTCTATCTGCGCTAATTGATCTTTTCTGTTAACAAGATTTTCTTGATTCGATTTCATGCTCTCTTGAAGAGACAGTAAACTTTGTTGCAATTCTTCAATGCGCTGTTGATGTATACGGCAACGTTCAATCAGCTGATTTTTTTGATCTTGAAAACGAATTTCATTATCAAGAATATTCTTAATCCGCTCTTCATTAAATGCAACCTGTCGATTATTAATGTCAATCTGCCCATCAATTTTTATTTGCTCTCCTCGAATCTCACCCATTTTCTGATCAATCTCGCTTAAATAATTGATCTGATCCGTTAAGGACTGAGATATCTCTTCAATTTCTTTTTCCAAGACAGCTTCACGCGCCTGTAATTGTTCCCTATGCGCGCTTATTCCTTGTTTTTTATCAATAAAAATCTTCAGCTGATGCTGAGCCATTCGCAATTCTAACTTTTTTAATTTTTCAAACTCTACTTTATATTTGCGCGCTTTATCGGCTTGTCGCTCAATAGAACCAATCTGACGCTTGACTTCAATCACAATATCATTCACACGTAATAAATTATTTTCTGCGTCTTCTAATTTACTTAAGGCCTCTTTCTTTTTCGCTTTATAACGCGTGATGCCTGATGCCTCATCAAAAATCATACGCCGCTCATCGGGTTTGGAGCTAACGACTAAATCCACTTTTCCCTGTTGAATCATCGAATACGCTTCAGCGCCGATTCCTGTTCCCATAAGAAGCTGAATAATATCTTTTAATCGCGCGATTTTACGATTTAACAAATATTCACTTTCTCCCGAACGATATTGACGGCGCGTTATAATAACTTCATCTTCCTCCATGGGAAGCATCCGTGATTTATTATCAAAGGTTAAACTCACTTCCGCCATTCCTAAAGCTACGCGTTTATCTGTTCCATTAAAAACAACATCTTCGCGTGAAGATCCGCGTAATTCTTTCATGCTTTGTTCACCTAAAACCCAGCGAATAGAATCAAAAACATTGCTTTTGCCACAACCATTAGGGCCAACGATCGCAGTAATGCCGGGCTCGAAATTTAAAACTGTTTTATCAGCAAAAGATTTGAATCCAAACATTTCGAGTTTTTTAAAATACATGCGCGTCTCTCTTTCCTTATATAATGGTCATTAAAATATTAAAAAAAATAAAAAGCCAATCTCATTCTTATTCTTGTTGGCTATCTAACCATGCATCAATCTTTTCTCTTTTAAATCTCCATTGCCCAACGGTTTTAATCGCAGGAATTCTATGATTTTTTACCCATTCATAGATAGTTCTTCTCTTAACTCGCAGATATTGCGCGACTTCATCTATGGTCATTAATTGTTGGGATTCTATCATGAATATTCCTTAAGAAATATAAAACATCGTCGAGTTATTGAATACAATAAACACTTTATTACATCTAATAGCATCTGTCAACTATTTTTTATTTTTTTTTCTATAATAATACATTAAGATTCATTTCAATCAATAT
>JAKQLT010000080.1 GCA_029567025.1 Candidatus Omnitrophota bacterium
CAGTTGTTGATACATTATCTGTTAAATCAGCATCAACTTTAAGCTCTGTTTGTGTCATGAAAAAGTTTTGGTTATTTTTTTCAAAAGGCAACTTTGTTTGTAAATCAAAATTTGTTCTTGAAACATAACTTGAATCAATGCTTCCACTGACTTTGATATTTTGAACGCTAGCAAAAGCTGGCATAGCGACCAAGCTCAAAATCACTAAAGCTAAAAGAATTTTTTTCATTTATCTTCTCCTTAAATTAGTTTTAAAAACGATTCTAACTTAACCGATTATTTTATTTCTTATATCTTTATTTTTAACTAAGTTTCTCCCCCTATGAAGAACTTAGATGTTTGCGTGTATTATCCAGCTTGATTTTCGACGATTCTCGACGCGGATTCTTACTCTTTAGTTCACCCCCTTTCCCGCTCAAAATTAGAACCATCTCTGGGTAAAAGTTATAGAACGGTGTTATTTTTACACAAGACCTGCGGTCTGTCAAATATTTTTTAGAAAAATTTTACTAGTTGGTTTTGTCACAAGAAACGCTCGAAATGGCTAAGAATAAACGGTTTCCATAATTAATATTTCATAAGCCCAGAAAGCATTTTACTGATATCTTCAATATCTTTTCTGAGATTTAAAAACGTTTCTTCCTTTATCAGTCCTTTTCTCCTACAAATCTCTAAAATAGGCACGCATTCAAAGGCTGATCCTCGAGCAATCCTAAAGAAATTAATTCTGTCAGCTTTATGGAATCTTCCATTTCCTTCAGCAATATTGGTTGATATAGACAGCGCAGCTCTATTTAACTGATCTACTAAATAATAATTCCCTTTTTGGAAAAGATTCGGTTAATTTACAAATTTTATCGGCAAAATCAACCGATTTCTTATATACATCTAAATTTTCGAATAAAAAAGCCATAAATATAGTCTTATTTACTAAAATAAACGAAAAATCTTGAAAATCGATAATCGAGATTTGAACGCAATTAAAAATCTTTTTATTTTTTATAATTTTGTCAATTTTCAACTTTCGATTTTCAATTGCTCAATTTTTTCCCGCTGGGAAAAAATGCCCCCGGGCCGAGTCGAACGGCCGACGCCGGCCTTAGGAGAGCCGCGCTCTATCCATCTGAGCTACGGGGGCAAATGACCATATTTTTATACAATATTTTTCAAGAAAAATCTGCCCTCGCTTTGATTTCCATAATAAAGTTAACAGAAAAATCAAAGAAGGCGCAAATACGCATAAAAAAAGAATACCATGTTTCACACAAAAAAAGGAAACATGGTACAAAAACAAACTATCGCCTGAATTGCTGAAGCGTATTTAAATATTCTAACGGCGCGTCATAACCCAAAATAACCGCTTCATCGCAATATTTAACCGCATCCGCATAATCGCCTAAATGAAAAGAAACAATAGATAAATTGATATACGCGTTAAGATGATTCGGATTAAAATGAACCGCTTTTAAATAAGATTCTTTTGCTTTTTTCCCATCTTGAAGCTTTACATAAACATTGCCTAAATTATAGTAAAGTTCCGGATTTTGCGGAGCCAAGGAAATAGCTTTTTCGTATAAATCTTTGGCATTGACCAGCGCGCCTAAATTTTCTTCAATAAAGGCTAAACTTGAATAGGCATAAAGATTTTGCGGGTCTTTTCTCAAAACCTTTTTATACATTTCTTTGGCGCGATTATAATCACGATTCTCGACGGATTTAAGAGCTTCTTTGACAAGCGCATCGATTTCTTCCTTATTATTATCGCCTTGGGCCACACAACTGCCTAAAAATAAAGAAACGATAATAAGGAAATTGATAAAAAAAGATATGGAGATATTTTTCTTCTTGGCAGGCATATTAAAGAAATGAATAATATTTAGTATTTAATCACAGAATACAAATCAAAATCCTGTAATTTCTCTTTGCCTTTTAAGAACCTTAATTCAACGACAAACGCTAAACCCACAATAAGCGCTTTTTGTTCTTTGACAAGATCCGCGACCGCTCTTATGGTTCCACCTGTAGCCAAAAGATCATCCACAATTAAAACACGCGCGTTTTCAGGAATAGCATCTTCATGAATTTCAAGCGTGTCTGTGCCATATTCTAAACTATAAGTAATATTATTAGTCTTATAAGGAAGTTTTCCTTTTTTACGGACAGGAATAAAACCCGCACCTAATTTATACGCCAAGGCCGCGCCAAAAATAAATCCGCGCGCCTCAACCGCAATAACAAAATCAATAGACTCATCTTTATAATTTTTCGCTAAAAGATTGATGGTTTTCTTAAACGCTTCTTTATCTTTTAAAAGCGTAGTAATATCTTTAAAAATAATTCCTTTTTTGGGAAAATCCGGAATGTCGCGGATATATTTTTTCAAATCTCCTTTTTTAATTTTAACAGCCATCTTCTTTATTCCTCTCTTTCTTCTTCATTATCAAAATCGAAATCCGTTTGCGCGTCTCGCGATTGCTCATCACGATTTTTCAGAATCTCTTGAATTTTTTTAATCGTGACGGATTCAATTTGGCGAATACGCTCACGCGAAACGCCTAAAATTTTTGCGACTTGCGCCAAAGTGCGGCGTTCTCCATCGGATAATCCATAACGAAGATCAATAATATTGCGTTCGCGCTCGTTTAAAAGATCTAAAAAGCTCATCGCGCGCTCTTTGTTGAAAAGCTCTTCGAGCTGCTGATCGGGCGCGGCAATCGTATCATCAGGAATCATGTCTTTGACTTGTCCGTCGCCATCTTCGCCTAAAGGAGCATCCAAACTCGACATCTTAGAAATCGCGTTTTCAAGATCCCGCACTTTATCGACCGGCAAACGTAATTTTTTTGCAATTTCACCGACGCGCGGTTTATGATTTAATTTATGCGTTAATTTCTCAACCGCTTTTTTATACCGCAAAATTTCCTCGTTCATATAAACCGGCACGCGGATCATTTTACCTTGATCAATAATCGCGCGTGAAATGCCTTGCTTGATCCACCATGCGGCATAAGTCGAAAAACGAAAACCTTTTTTCGGGTCAAATTTCTCTACCGCCCGCATTAAACCAATATTGCCTTCTTCAATCAAATCGCTTAAAGGAATACCGAGATTGTTATACCGCTTGGCGATACTGATGACCAGGCGTAAATTCGCGCGGATCATTTTTTCCCGTGCGGCTTTGTCTCCTTTACGGACTAATTTAGATAAAGAAATTTCTTCTTCCGGCTTTAAAAGCGGAATCGGACGAACATCTTTTAAATAAGCTTTTATCGGATCCATATCTCTTTTGACCTTCCCCACCCCGGGGGTGGGGAAAAGGTTAACATGGTTTTATTTTTTCTTAGCTGATTTTTTCCCTTTTATCTTAGATGAACCGCTACAACACTTCGCTTCAACAGCGGCTTGGGCCGCGGCTAAACGCGCAATTGGCACACGATACGGAGAACACGATACATAATTCATTCCCGCACGAACGCAGAATTTAACGCTTGCAGCTTCCCCGCCATGCTCGCCGCAAATCCCGACCTTTAAATGCGGACGCGTCGAGCGACCTCGTTCAATGCCGTATTTGACTAAAAGCCCGACGCCATTTTGATCTAAACTTTGAAATGGATCCTCTTTAAAGATCGCTTTTCCGCCGTCTTTCTCGCTCGCTACATACGTCGGTAAAAATCGGCCCGCATCATCACGGGATAATCCTAAAGTCATTTGCGTTAAATCGTTTGTGCCGAATGAGAAAAATTCCGCGACTTCGGCTAATTGATCAGCTAATAATGCCGCGCGAGGAATTTCAATCATAGTCCCGACCATATAATGTAATTTCACTTTTGCGTCTTTAATTAATTGATCCGCTATTTGGCGCGTTTGAACTTCAAGAATTTTTAATTCTTTTTTATCAATCGTTAACGGATGCATGATTTCCGGATAAACCTTAAAACCTTCTTTAGTGGCTTTAATCGCGGCTTCAATAATTGCGCGCACCTGCATTTCCAAAATTTCTGGATACGTAATACACAAACGGCATCCGCGATGACCTAACATCGGATTCGACTCATGAAGCTGTTCGCAACGATGTTTAATTTTATCGTGAGATAATCCGGTAATTTTACTTAATTTATCGACGCCCGCATCATCTTTTGGTGTAAATTCATGAAGAGGCGGATCAATCAAACGAATCGTGACAGGTTTGCCATTCATCGCTTTAAAAATACCATAAAAATCTTCACGCTGAATCGGAAGCAATTTAGCCAAAGCAGATTTTCTCGCCTCAAGCGTTTCCGCGACAATCATTTCTTGAATAGCCAAACGGCGTTCTTCGGTATCAAAAAACATATGTTCTGTTCGGCAAAGACCAATACCTTCAGCGCCCATATCAACCGCTTTTTGAGCGTCATACGGCGTATCCGCATTAGTACGGACATTAATCGTGCGAATTTCATCCGCCCATTTTAAAAGTGTTTCATAGGCTTTAGGAAGTTCTGGATCTTTTAAAGGAAAATTTCCGACATAAACTTCTCCGGAAGAACCATCAAGAGTAATAAAATCGCCTTGCTTAATCGTTTTTCCGCCAACAACCATTTCCTTTGCATCATAATTAATATTTAAGGCTTCACATCCAACGATACAACATTTTCCCCAGCCACGCGCGACAACCGCGGCGTGCGACGTTTTTCCGCCGGTCGCGGTTAAAATCCCTTTAGCCGCATGCATACCGCCGACATCTTCCGGAGAAGTTTCTTTACGGACTAAAATAACTTTATCGCCTTTGCCCGCCATTTCTTCGGCTTCAGCGGCGGTAAACACGACTTTACCGGCGGCCGCGCCAGGGATAGCATTAATCCCACCGGCTAAACGAGCGGCTTTTAATTCTTGCAAACTGACTTTTTTCGTATCAATAACCGGATAAAATAATCGTTCGATATCATCCGATGTTAGACGAGAAACCGCTTGTTCTTTAGTGATAACAGGTTTGACCGCCATATCCGCATATTTTTTCGGCAGGTAACCTTTTTTCACTAAATCATTTGCTTGGGCTTTTGTTAAGAGAGGTTTTGTCGCGTGATCGACAGCAATTTGAAAGGCCGCGGCCGGCGAACGTTTTCCCGTACGGCACTGCAACATATATAATTTTTGATCTTCAATGGTAAATTCCAAATCCTGCATTTCTTTATAATAAGACTCAAGAATCGCGCGCACCGCTAAAAGCTGGTCATACACTTTCGGCATTTGCTTTTGAAGAGTGGCCAACTTTAACGGCGTGCGAATACCGGCGACAACATCTTCTCCTTGCGCATTGATAAGATAATCTCCATAAAAAGTATTTTCACCGCTATTGGGATCGCGTGTGAAACAAACGCCGGTCCCGCTGTTATCTCCCTTATTTCCAAAAACCATCTGGACAATATTAACCGCAGTTCCTTTTAAATCAGTGATTTTTTCGACTCGTCGGTAAGTCACAGCTTTTTCCGCTTCCCAGCTGTTGAAAACCGCCATGATGGCACCCCACAATTGTTTATACGGATCTTGCGGAAAATCTTCACCTTTATTTTGCTTATAAAAAGCCTTGAATTGATCGCAAAGTTCTTTGAGTTTTTCAGCAGGAATTTCCGGATCTGTTTTGACCCCAAGCTTATGTTTCATATCATGAAGCATATCTTCCATCGGTTGCTTGGATAAACCCATAGCAGTTGAAGAAAACATCTGGATAAATCGTCGGTAAGAATCATACGCAAAGCGCGGATTGCCGGTTTTCTTGGCTAAGCTCTCAACGGTTTTATCGTTAAGCCCGAGATTCAAAATCGTTTCTAACATGCCCGGCATAGAACGTGCCGCGCCCGAACGCACCGAAATCAAAAGAGGATCGTTGAGATCGCCAAATTTCTTTCCTGTATTTTTTTCAAGTTTTAAAACTGCCTCACGGACTTCTTTTTCTAATCCGGCAGGAAGTTTTCTTCCTAATTTATAATATTCCTCGCAGGTCTGAATTGTAATTGTAAAACCGGCCGGAACAGGAATGCCGATGGATGTCATTTCCATAAGGCCTATACCTTTACCGCCTAAAACATTCTTACTTAAATCTTCACCTTTTGCTTCCGCCTTGCCGGCGCCGTAAGAAAAAACGTGTTTCTTTGACATAATGCACCTTTCCTTAACTTTTTATTTATAAAATAAATTTTTCTGATAAATATTGTTTTAATTGATCAATGCCGATGCGTTCTTGCTGCATCGTATCTCTATCGCGTACCGTAACTTTTTTATCGGTCAATGATTCCACATCGACTGTCACGCAATAAAAAGTCCCCACCTCATCTTGGCGACGATAAAGTTTTCCTATTGCAGCGGTATCATCATACACGCAAGAAAGATTTTTTTGCAAATCTTTTTTAATTTTCTTAGCTAATCCAACAATATCCGTATTCTTTTTTAAAAGCGGCAAGACCGCCACTTTAATCGGCGCTAATTCTTTGCTTAAACGCAACACCGCGCGCGTTTGATCATTAACCACTTCTTCGTGATAGGCATCGACTAAGAAAGCCAAAGTCGCGCGATCACATCCGCCCGACGGCTCAATGACAAACGGATAAAATTTTTCATTAGTAATAGGATCTTGATATTGCAAGTCTTTCCCGGAAAATTGCGCGTGTTGTTTTAAATCAAAATCGGCGCGATTGGCAATGCCTTCGAGCTCTGACCATCCAAAAGGAAAATGATATTCTATATCCGAACATCCTTTGGCATAATGCGCTAATTCGTCCGCGCCATGCACGCGAAGCTGTAAATTTTCTTTTCTAATCCCTAAATTCAAATACCAATTAAAACGCTCTTCAATCCATTTTTTATGGCATTCTTCAGCGTCGTTGGGATGCGTAAAATATTCTATTTCCATTTGTTCAAACTCACGCGTGCGAAAAATGGAATTACTCGTCGTTACTTCATTACGGAAAGATTTTCCGATTTGGGCAATGCCAAAGGGAAGTTTACGATGCGTGGTATCAAGGATATTGCCAAAATTAACAAAAATACCCTGCGCGGTTTCAGGACGGAGATAACAAATATTTTTTTCATCCGCCACAGGCCCGACCTGCGTTTTAAACATTAAATTAAAGGCCTTGCCTTCGGTAAATTCTTTAGCGCCGCATGTCGGACATTTACCTTTTAAATGATCTTGACGAAAACGATTATGGCAATTTTTACATTCCACAAGAATATCCGCAAAATTCGCCGCATGCCCTGACGCTTCCCATGTTTTAGGATGCATAAGAATAGCCGCGTCCAAGCCCACCATATCTTCTCGGCTATGAACCACGGCTTTCCACCAGGCATTTTTCACATTACGTTTAAGCTCAACACCCATAGGACCATAATCCCACGCGCCATTAAGCCCACCGTAAATTTCTGAAGATTGAAAGATAAAACCCCGACGTTTACACAGGGAAAGAATTTTATCCATAAGGTCATTTTTTTGCATAAGTCGGGTTATTCTATATAAAAAAAATTTAAAAAGCAAGAGAAAACAACTTAAAAATCACGTTTTTTTCTTAAAAAAAACGGTAAAGGGTCTTACGCGGTTCGTTTACGGTTCTTCCACAGAAAAAACGATTTGATCGGAAACAGTTAATGCCGCTGATTTTTTCCCGCCTTTATTACAATTCGTGACAATGCTAATCACATCGCCAACTTTAACTTCTGCAGAAAGAGGAATCAAAACTTTAAAATCATTATCAGTCTGGCTGACAAAAAACTCCTCTTTAAAAATTTCATCATTAATTTTAATCGTTATTTGATCAATGTAATGTTGGCTCAAATCTCTCACCGGATGAGAAACGCTTATTTCTAAATCTGCTCCTACAATAGCTAAATTCACACTTTTAGCAGGATGAGCAGAAACAGATGTTATAAAAATTAAAGAAAAAACAATCGCTAAAATAATCTTTTTCATCATTTGACCTCCTTTTTTATAACAGCTGATTGTTTGCCTCTTCTTTTGAATTCGCGGTAAATCACTAACCCGACGTGGATAAAGGAAAAGATAATCGCGAGAATACCCCCGATTTGATGCAGATAAAAAAAGTCCTCAAAAAAAATAGCGCCGAAAGCCAACAGCATTCCGATAAACGCAAGAATGCCGGAATAAATAATCAACTGATAAATCTTAAACACATTCTCGTCCTTTTTGATTTTTTATGGTGTTATATTATCAACAGAATGAAAAATTGTCTATTGTCTTTTTTGTGTGATTATGTAGAATAAAACCCATCATGGAAAAAACAGATATTACAATTATCGGCGCTGGAATTATTGGGCTAGCTATCAGTTATGAACTATCCCTGCGTTCGAAATATAAGAATATTTTGGTCATTGAACAGCATCCATCATTCGGCCAAGAAACAAGCTCGCGGAATTCTGAAGTCATCCACGCCGGTCTTTATTACCCCAAAGACAGCTTAAAAACAAATCTTTGCTTGCGAGGCAATCGCCTTCTTTACGCTCTTTGCGAACAACATCAAATTCCGTATAAAAAATTAGGGAAACTTGTTATTGCCCCCACCCCAAATGATACCAAAAAAATTGAAGATATTTATCATAATGTGCTTCATTGCGGCGTCACGCATTTACAACTTTTAGATAAAAATCAAATCCGCACCTTAGAGCCGCGTATCAGCTGTGTGATGGGTTTTTTATCACCAGAAACCGGCATCATTGATTCGCACGCTCTTATGAAATTCTTTTATGAAGCCTCTAAATCAAAACAAGTGGAATTCGCGTTCGGCGTTAAAGCCATTGGAATCGAAAAAAAATCTTCTGGTTACACCCTGACGGTTCAAGAACCTAACGGAGATCACTTTTGTTTTGAAACAACAACCGTCATTAACGCGGCCGGGCTACACGCGGATAAAATTGCGGAATTTGCCGGTATCAATATTGATACATACCATTATCGCCTGCATTTTAATAAAGGACAATATTTTCGATTAGCGCATCCTCAAAAATTCAATATCACAAGTCTTATTTATCCTCCGCCATCGGCAACAAGTTTAGGCATTCACATCACGCCGGATTTAGCCGGAGGATTGCGCCTCGGGCCTGATGACCAATGGGTGGATACTATCAACTACACGATCAATGAAAAAGACAAAAAGAAATTCTTTAACGATGTCCGTCGTTATCTACCCGAGTTGACACCAAACGATCTGATAAGCGACACATCCGGCATTCGTCCGAAACTTCAAAAACCCGACGAATCCTTTCACGACTTTGTCATCGCTCATGAAATCGACAAAGGATTAGAAAACTTTATTAATTTGATTGGCATCGAATCGCCGGGATTAACCAGTTGTTTAGCTATTGCAGAAATGGTTGAGGAATTTTTATCTTAAAAAACTTATTTTTTAATCCACTTCCCTACATCGTCTGAATAGGCCGAAGGAATATTATTGCGTTTAAGAATTTCAATATTGGCAGAATCAATATTTTTATTCTCTAAAATCATCTTATATTCATTATCCATCTCAAAGATAGTAAATTCCCCTTGTTTTTTATCAACCATCTTCACAAATTCTTCAAAAGAATTAAATTCTTTTCCATTCACCTTTTCAACGACTTCCATATTATCACCATGATAGCCAATATTCACATCATCCGGAAAAACACCTAACAAAACAACACGTTCTTTCTTGCGATCTTTGTTTAACCGGTCTTTTCCTAAAAAATAATTCAAAAAATTTGGCGGCGCGTTATAAGGATTATTCCAATGCATCAAAAGATCCGTTGTCAAAATCGTAAACGCTAATCCGCCAAAAATATAATAAGGCGGTTTATTCTCAAAAATATGCGGGGCCGGCACAAGCATTTGATACGGAGTTAATTTGACCGAAACATCCTTTTCTTGTCCTTGACGTAAAATATGCAAACGAATAGTATCTCCCGCCATTTTTTGGGAAATCAAATGCGATAAAAAAAGCCGTTCATCTTCACGAAACGCGAATGTCCCATCCTCTCCTATTTTAACGCCATCAATCGACAAAACAATATCATCACGAAAAATATGTCCTTCCGCTGGAGAAAAAGGTAAAACGCTCACAGCCAACGCGCCCCCTTGATCGTCTTTTATTTTAAAATATTTTTGTAACGCACGGCTTTCGGTGTCTGCAAACTGAACGCCTAACATCGGAAATCCTTGTTCTTGTCCGTCTTCGACATCTTTTAAAAAATGTTGAATAATCGCGACCGGAATAATGTATCCGATGTTCTGCGAACTTCCCATAGCCTGCATCGCAATCCCAATAAGTTTTTCATCTTGAATGACAGGCCCACCGCTATTACCCGAATTAATAGCCGCGTCAATCTGAACCGCTAACAAACTAAGCAAACTATGCGCATATTGTGTCACCTCAATACGGGAAACAACGCCTTGGGTAATAGAAATTTTATCGCCTCCTGTCGGGAAACCAAGGACATAAACCGTATCTTGCAAAAAAGGAAGATCCCCAAACTCTAAAGGCGTAATATCTTTAAAAAAATCTTTATCTTCAACTTCTAAAATAGCCAGATCGCACTGATGGCCAATAGCAACAACTTTCGCCGTATATTTTTTAGGACTATTATATTTTTTAACCTGAATAAATGTTTGAGCGCTGACAACATGAGCATTCGTTAAAATACGATTTCCCTCAATAACACAACCGGAACCTGTCTGAAGCTGGACGCCTTGCGATTGCCACGGCTGGACATAATCCACCGGATTAGCTGTCACAAATATTTTAACGACCGCATTGCGCAAGTCCGCGGATTGTCCAACGGAGCAAATTCCAAACAAAAAAAGAAATAAAAAAAATATTTTTTTCACAAAACCTCCTTAAATAATATTTTCTAAAATTATCTCAGATGGAATCATTTTAAAATTTAAAGAAATATAAAAACCCACCGAAGTGGGTCTTTATACAATAAGCGCCTACTTTATATTTTTTGACTAATATCAATTTTCAGAGGCCTCGACAGGTAACTCGTCTCCTTCCATTTCAATATCTATCGGCTCTTCTTCCATTTCAATATATTTAAAAATAGTCTTCGCGATTTTCTTGCCGTCTTTTTCTTCATAATTCACGCCGATTTCATCATCAACTTTAATTTCATCAAGCGACGCGATATTATCCAAAGCCGTTTGTTCATTCAGGACATAAACAATCTGTAATTCTTGATCGGTCTCAAAATCATATTCCAACAATGTCATAGCCTGTTTTGAAATTTCAACAACTTGACCAAAACCAAAAAGCTGATCATCTTCCACTAAAGGTTCTTCGGTCTCTTCCAAATCCTGCTGTTGTTGAGCAAAACTATTAGCACAAAAGAAAACGGCTATACTTAAAGCAACCACCATTGTTATTAATAAAATTTTTTTCATAAAGCTCCTTTCTTAAAAAATCGTGAAATTTTGTCTTAATATAGCACACCGTCAAATAAAAATGAAGCAAATAAAAAAAGATTAAAAGGCCTTTAACTCTCCGCTAAAAATAACCTGATAATAATCTTTAACAATATTCCAAAAATGCAAAAACATCTTAACCGCAAAAAAAGATATAAAAATAATAATCACCGTTAACACGATCTTCGTGAAACGTTTATAGCGCGGATGAAACCAAATCAAAGGTAACATAAGCGGACCTGCGCATAAAAATCCTAACACTAAAACCGACGTTTTAAAATACCATTTCAAAGAATCTCCACAGCGCAAATTCTTTGCCTCAAGCGTTAAAAATTCTCCACAATGTTTGCATTTAACCGCTTGCTCTTATATATCTTCAGCACAAAAAGGACATTTTTTCATAAAAACTCTCGATCTTTTTATTATTCAAAAACTTTTTGCCATTCCTTTTCATCCATAAAATAGCTATGGGCATCATCCGGAAATTGTGATGTTTCTACCTCGTAACGAAATTTTTGAATGGCTTGCAAAACCTGTTCTTTCACATTCACATATTGTTTCACAAAATGCGGACGTTTCATCCCGCCTAAACCTAAAATATCATGAAGGACTAAAACCTGTCCATCGCAATGAACTCCAGCCCCAATGCCAATCGTTGGAATAGAAATTTTTTCTGTAATCAATTGTCCCAAAGAAGAAGGAATACATTCTAAAACAAGACTAAAACATCCCGCAGACTCAAGATCCTTAGCATTCTGAATAATCTTACGCGCCGAAACAACATCTTTCCCTTGGACTTTTAATCCTCCTAATTGTTCAGCAGTTTGCGGCGTCAAACCAACGTGGCCCATGACAGCAATTCCTTCTTGAACGATTTTTTTTGTGACAGACGGCGCCTTCTCAAACCATTCTAACTTTACAGCATCACACCCGGCCTCATCCACAAATCGCTTGGCGTTTAAAACGGCTTTTTGTTCCTCTTTTTGATACGATTCAAAAGGCATATCGCCAACCAATAAAGATTTCTTGACAGCTCGACGAACAGCTTTGGCATGATGCAACATTGCTTCCATTGTAACATCCGCTGTTTTTTCTAATCCCAAAACCACATTTGCTAACGAATCACCAACTAAAATTACATCAACACCGGCCTCATCCACGACAGAGGCAAAGGCATAATCATACGCTGTTAACATCGTGATTTTCTGATGATTCTTTTTTTTAAATAATAAGGACTGAATTTTATTATTAAACATTTTATGACAGTAAAGACTTTGCTTTTAAATAATGGTCAATATTATCTGCTGCTTGAACGCCGGAAGTCATCGCAAAAACTAACGGCCCAGAATTACTGACCACATTGCCCGCGGCAAAAACAGACGGATAAGATGTCTGGCCTGTTTTTTCATCAATCCAGATTGTTCCATCTTCATTTGTTTTAATGGAAGATTCTATTTTTGTTATCAAAGAATTGGGTTGATGGCCAATGGCTAAGATAACGGTATCTGCATTTAAAAGAAATTCGGAATCAGGAACAGGAAGCAAATCCCACACCCCATTATCCGAGGTATCCGCATAATCCATACGAATACATTTAAGCCCGGCCACATGTCCATGGGCATCCGCAACAATTTCAATCGGGCGGATCAACGGCTCAATCGTGACACCTTCTTCTTTCCCATACTCACATTCTTCTCGTCGGACTTTCATCTCATCTTCCGTCCGCCGAAAAATCAACGTGACATCTTTTTGAAACCGAACCGCTGAACGAGCGCAATCGAGCGCTGTATTTCCAGAGCCGACAACAACAATTTTTTGTCCAATGGGAAACGCGGGAATCGTTTTAGAAAAAATGCTCGTCTTCATCAAATTCACACGCATTAAAAATTCCTCACCGTAATAAACTCCGGATAAATTGACTCCTGGAATATCCATCATTTTTGCGATACCAGCTCCGGTCGTTAATAATACCGCTTCAAATTCTTCTTTAAAAATTTCTCCTAAAGAAATCGTCTTTCCCACAAAACAATTAGTCCGTATTTCAACCCCTAACGCACAAATATCATTAATCTCGGCATCAAGAATTTTTTTAGGCAATCTAAATTCTGGGACTCCATATCTTAAAATACCTCCGGGCTGATCAAGCGCTTCAAAGACAACAACATCATATCCTTTTTTGGCTAAAGCCCAGGCCGCTGTCAGCCCTGAGGGTCCAGAACCAACAACAGCAATTTTTCGCCCTTGGCGTTTTAGCGTCTGTTTTTTAAAACGCGTCTTTCCAAAATCAGCGGCAAAACGTTCAAGCGCTCGAATAGGAATCGCCATATTCTCTTTTTTAGCCAAAACACAGGCCTTTTCACAAGGCGCAGAACAAATACGGCCGCAAATCGACGGAAAACAGTTCTGGTTTGCAATCTCTACATAAGCATCCTGTAATTTTCCTTCACGTAAAAATCGAATAAATCGTGGGATAAGAATTCCTAATGGACATCCGTGATCCCCCGCACAGGGCGGATGTGAACATTGAGGGCAACGTTGCGCTTCCTCGAGAACTAATCGCTTAGAATACCCGAGAGAAACCTCATTAAAGGTCCTAATTCTTTTTTCTCTGGGCTGAATTGTTGCTTGCCACTGTGACATTTATCTGACTCCTTAAATCCTTGCATTCGTTTTAAAAAATCATCAAAATCAACTTGATGCCCGTCAAATTCAGGGCCGTCGATACAAGAAAAAATAATTTTATTATTCACCTTTACCCGACAAGAACCGCACATTCCCACACAATCCACCATAATGGGCTTTAATTGCACGCGCGTTTCAATATGTTTCGCTTTTGTCAAACGGCAAACATCTTGCATCATCTCAATAGCCCCGATCGTATAAACAAAATCGACTTCTTTCTTATGAATCAACTCTTTTAACACATCGGTGGCTAATCCTTTTTTTTCATAACTCCCGTCTTCGGTTGTGATAAAAATTTTATGACAAGCAATCCGCATTTGAGATTCTAATAATAATTTCTTTTTTGTCCGTGCGCCAATAATCCCAATGACTTTATTGCCTGCTTTCTGAAATCCTCGACAAATGGGTAAAATCTGAGCCGCGCCCATACCCGTCGCCAAGCAAACAACAATTCCCTTTTTGTCAATTTTTGATGCCACGCCTAATGGCCCCAAAACTGAGAAAATAGACTCTTGAATTGGCAAAGAACCTAATTTGCCTGTCGTATCGCCCTCTTCTTGAAAAATCAAAGAAATTGTTCCTTTTTTCACATCCCAATCAACAACGCTTAAAGGAATATTTTCACTGCCTTCTTCAGGGCAAACGCGGACAAATTGGCCAGGCTGAACTCTTTGCGCAATATCAGGCGCATAAACATCAATACGTTTAATGTCCTGCGCAATAATCTGTTTATTAAAAATTTCAAACATGATTTTTTATTTTATGCCAAAAGGGTCTATTTGTCTATGCTGTTCTCACAACGTAAAACAATAAAAATTATTTTTGCGTTTTAATAAAAAGATTTACTTCTAAATCTCGCCCTTTATTATTTTGACGAATGGAAAAAACATCCATAAAAGAGAAACTATTTAACACAGGATAGACGACTTCTTGAACATATATTTTCTGTATCGCGGATTCTTCAAGCGATTGGGCGTATCCTAAAAGGCCTTTCTCAATATCCTTTATTATTTTTTCATCCGATTCTATTTCAAGTGTCAACTGCTGAATTTTATCCTCTAAAACTTTCATTTGACCTTGCTCAAGCTGGCTCTCAAGCTTTGCGGCATCTAAATCCCAAATCTTATCTTTCAAAATGTCTTGTTGTTTTTGAAGATCAATTATTAACAACTGGTTATCGGTAATATGTTTTTTCACATCTTCAATACGTTTTTGACTCCCCGACTGAAAAGCTCTAATCTTATTATCCTGCGCGTCTGCTAAAACATTCACAAACCCAATGATATCCTTTAATTTATGGCTTATAGCATTCACGCGGAAAAAAAGATTTAAAACGCTCTGCCCCATAAAATCCGAATCTAAAAATTGCCCCTTATTCTGCGTCGCTAAAGATCCTGTCTTTTTCGTATAAAGATCTATCGATGACTTTAAAAGATCCTTATTGATAGCGATAAGAAGATATTTTCCTAAATAACAATACGCCGGTGAAATGTTCGCTAAAGGTGTTTCCATATAATGAACACTAATCCCTTCATAAAAATCCTCTTGCACAGGTAAGAATGATTTCCCCAACAATTTATTTAATAACGCATCAGCTCTGGATTGATCCTGTATCTCAAGAAAAATGACCAACTCAGGCAAAACAAAAGATTTCTGAACATCAATGTTCGCTAAATAAAGACCAGCCTCTTGGCCAAAGGCAGGCAAAATATCTTGTTCGATTTGAACGCCTATTTGTTGTTCAAACATCTTAATTTTATCCGCTGGGATATCTCCTCCCGACGATTGTGCCATTTTCGCCAACTCTTTCTTCGCTTGTTTCCAAAAATAATCTAAATTAAAACAACTGTTCCAGAAATAAACTAACGCGCCTGATGGAATAAGAGACGGCGATTCATTGACGCGCAAAGAACAAATCGCGTCCTCAGAAGCACTCTTCTTTTCATTCTGTTCAATATTTATTTTTATTTTTACCGTCTCATCAAAAGAAGCAGAAAAAGCCGCCATTTTAAATTGATTGATTTTCTCTTTCATTTCTTTAACCATCAACTCCTGCGAGCCATCGGATGAAGCCGCGCTTTTCAAAATCATGTCCTCAAATTGAGGCATAAATTTTTCTACAATACGGCTCAAATGAATAAACCCTTGCAATGTCGATCCTTGAAAAAACTTTTGTTGCGCGATTAAGAAATCCTGATCTTTTTCCAAAGGCGCCCGAGAATTCTTCATCACATCAATAACTGATTTTGCCGCTTTATCTCCTAATCCTAAAACCAAAAGATCTTTAATACGCGTCATTCCAATCCGAACACTCTTATCGGAAGTAACAAAAGTTTGCATCGGATGGCCTTTATAGCGAGAAAATTCTATGGTGACATCTTGTCCGAAACTACTTGATAATGTTTTCAATAATGATTCGGCAATTTGCGCCTCTGGTTCAAGACGCGTCACGAAAAATAAATTAGAAAAAATCTCTGCCTGTACCGCCGATTCGCCTTCTTGTCCTGAAATTATTTTCTCAAGCCCCTTCGCATCTAAATCATCCATATAAAAAGCAATCGCGATCTCTTGGCCTAAAACTTTTTTAAACATAAAATGATTAATTACGGCCTCTTGATTTTTTTTAATAGTTTCTAAATTAGCCTTCTGTTCTTGCGTCATAATCTTATTCTCGACAAGAACACGATAATTCAGGTTCAAAATAGCCTGCCAGACCGGCATTTGAATAAATTTCTTCGCATTATTCTCAACATCAGAAACCTTCCCATACACAACAGCGCCTTGAGGCAAAACCTTATCGATAGCAAGCGGAATCTTTAAATAAAAGAAATATCCTATCAATGCTAAAATCAAAATAAAAATAACAAGAAGGAATCCTAAAAAAAACTTTTTCATCATCTTATCTCCTCTAAATCTAAATTAAAAAAATACTTAGCATTCTCATTTACTTTTTGTAAAACGATTTGTTTTTCTTTTTTCTTTAAAAAACTCACCGCCTCTAACGTAACAAAAACATCTTTGGGCTCCGCCCGAAATTCTTCTCCCATGCCATCTTCTTTCAATCGCTTAAAAACAACAGGGCTATCCGTTTCAATCAACAATTGTTCCAAAGGCGCTTGCTCTATGGCTTCTTTCGCATGCGCACTATACGATAATGCAGGAGTTGCCGAAACAAAAAAACCCTTATCTAAAATTTTTTTAAAAATATCTACCGGACCGCTATACCAATGAAAAAGAACTTTTTGATTTCCTATCGCAAGAACTGTTTCTAAACATTCTTGCCAAGCGCCTCGCGAATGAATAATGACAGGAAAATCAAGTTGTCGAGCTAATTCTAATTGCCGTTTAAAAACATAGCGCTGGAGCTCTTTTTTTTCTTCTGATTTTTTAACCCACGGATACCAAAAATCCAATCCGATTTCTCCCACAGCTTTAATCGACATGGCCTGATGAGAAATAAACGCAATACAATCGTTAAGATCATTTTCATTTGCTTGCGACGGATGCATTCCAACCGCCACATAAATTTTCGGCCAACCGTCCTGTTGCCGTTGGCTTAATTCAAAATTCTTTTTTGAACTTTTTCCATCAACGCCCGGAGCCATGACAGCTCTCACGCCGGATTGATAAGCTCGGACCAAAGCGCTATCAATATCAAGAATCTCATCCAAATGTGCGTGCGTATCAATAATTTTCATAAGGCCTTTGAAATAAACTCCCGACTCTCAAGCACAAAAGTCACAGGTCCATCATTAACTAACGAAACTTCCATCATGGCGCGAAATTCTCCGGTTTGGACTTTAAAATTTTGTTTCTTTAATTGGCTGACAAAATAATTATAAAATTCTTGGCCTTTTTCTGGCGTAGCGGCTTCATCAAATGAAGGCCGTCGTCCTTTTTCACAATTTCCGTATAATGTAAACTGTGAGACAACTAAAAATTCCGCCTTAACATCAAGCGCGGATAAATTCATTTTTCCATGAGAATCCTCAAACATTCGTAAATACATAACTTTTTGAATTAAATAATCCGCGTCTTGATAAGAATCTTTTTTCCCAATACCCAAAAAAATAAGCGCACCAGGCCCAATAGAACCAACGATTTTCTCATTAACAATGACCTGCGCTTTTTTGACACGCTGAATAACAATCTTCATAAATATTTCGCTGATTTAATATGCTTTTCTAAATGATACACTAAAAAATTATTTAAAAGATATTTCAATTCCCCGCGAATCTGACGGGTAAGCCCTAAACGTAAACATTGTTCCCATCCGCCCTGTTCAATATGAAGCATCGATGATATAGTCCCTTTAGAAATAATGGTGAAATGCGTTTCATTCGTCGGGCAATCCGGACAAATTAATCCACCTAATCGCAAACTAAAACGCACTTTATCATGAACTTTTTTCCCGCATCTGACACAAGAATCAATATGCGGACGAAATCCCGAATACAACAATATTTTGATCTGAAAAATATGGACCAATTTATCAATATCTTTAATGGTTTCTAAATGACTTAAATACTCCAATATTAAATGATAAACGCGCGTATTTTTCTGTTCGGGTTGCATCAAAAGGTCGATTAATTCCAACATATAATTCGCCGCGATATTACGCGCATAATCTTGACGGACTAAGAAAAAAAACTGTTTAAGATCACATTGACTAATCAGATGAAGGTCAGAATTGCGATATTGATAATATACAATATCATTAACGGAAAATCGGTCCAAATGACTCCCAAATTTTTTATGATCTTTGCGGATTCCTTTTAATACGCCAGAAATTTTTCCATAATCTTTGGTAAAAAATCGTGCAATACGGCTGGTTTCACGATAATCAAATGTCTTAAGCACA
>JAKQLT010000081.1 GCA_029567025.1 Candidatus Omnitrophota bacterium
TGAATTAAAGAACTTCAACTTTTCCGAAAAAGAGATTGAAGAAATGCGCGTGAATGAAAACTTCAAATCGTTAATGAAATTCCAGATAGAGCGCGCAAGAGAAAGCTATAAAGAATCGCGAAAAGGAGTCAGTTTTATAAAATGCCCCCGCTCGCGCCTGGCAATCCGCTTAATGCAGGAGATCTACTCCGGCATACTCAAAGAGATTGAGCATAACAACTATGATGTTTTCTCCAAAAGAGCCGCGGTGAAAACGCCTAAAAAAATATTAATGGCCATTAAGATATTACTGGAAGGCCCATGCCCATGCAAATAAAATTAGCTAAATCAGCCGGTTTTTGTTTCGGAGTCAAAAGAGCCTTAGAGATTGCCTTAAAAACATCTCTCTTGGGAAAAAAAGTTTATATGCTCGGCGACATCGTGCATAACGAAAATGTCGTAAAACTTATTGAGAACGCGGGTATCAAAAAAGTGAAACGCCTGAAAAAATCTAAAAACGCCGTTCTGCTTATCCGCGCTCACGGAACTTCGATAAATATTTTCAATAAAGCTATTTCTTTGGGCTACAATATCGTAGACGCGACATGCCCTATGGTAAAAGAGATCCACAGGGTTGCGAAAGAAATGGAGAAAAAAGGTTACAGGATTATTGTTATCGGGGACAAAAACCATGACGAAGTCCGCGGGATCATCGGCCAACTGAAAAAAAGAGCCCTGGTCATAGATAAACTTGGGAAAACATCCTTAAACAAGATTAAAAAGACCGCAAAGGCCTGTATCGTAGTGCAATCAACGCAAAATCTTGATAAAACCTTAGAAATAGCCGATACTATTAAAAAATATATACCGGACTTAGTATTCTTTAATACTATCTGCAAACCTACCAGAACCAAACAAGCAGAGATAAAAACAATGCCTTTAGAAAATGACTTAATGATAATAATCGGCTCCAAAAACAGCGCCAATACAAAAAGGCTTTACGAAATATCTCATGCCCTGAATAAAAAAACACGGTGGGTAAACTCAAAAAAAGATATAAAAATCTCGTGGTTAAAAGATGCCCGAAGAATCGGCATAACCGCGGGCGCTTCCACTCCGCAGGAGACAATCGCTGAAATAACCTCTTATATCCGCTCGATTAAAGCCTAACTTGCTTTTTTAATTAAATCCGCGACAATCCTGGAGCTGGCGATAACAACAGGCAGCCCCCCTCCGGGTTGGGTGCTCGCTCCGACAAAATAAACATTCTTCAATTTACGGTCAAAATTAGCGGGCCTGAAGAAAGCGCTCTGCATAAGATTATGCGCCAAGCCGAAGGTTGCGCCGAATTTAATATTGTAACGCTTAGTAAAATC
>JAKQLT010000096.1 GCA_029567025.1 Candidatus Omnitrophota bacterium
TATGAACCGGTTTGGGCGATTGGCACAGGAAAAACCGCGACTCCTGACCAAGCCCAGGAAGCGCATCAATATATTCGAGGGCTTTTGGCAAAATTATTTAATAAAGAAGTGGCAGATGTCGTTCGTATTCAATACGGCGGAAGCGTTAAACCAGATAATATTAAAGAACTTATGGCGCAACCTGATCTGGATGGGGCTTTGGTCGGTGGAGCCAGTTTAAAGAGCGATTCTTTTGTCGCAATCGTGAAAGGGTCCTTTTAATAATTTATTTATTCTGTAATTTTTTGTGAAACCAGAAATCACATAAAGAAAGGATGTTATGATAGGTTTTATTACTTTTATTCATGTAATTGTTTCTGTTTTATTAATTACTGTTGTTTTGATGCAATCTGGCCGTGGCGGTGGACTCACAGAGGCCTTTTCATCAGCCGAGAATTTTTTTGGCGCAAAAACAAATGAGGTTTTGATCAAAGGGACGACTATTTTAGCAACAATCTTTATTATTACGTGCTTAAGTTTGGCGTATTTTTCATCGAAACGAGACCAATCTCTGATGGCGAATGTTGCGGCTAAACAGAAACAATCACAGTCTTTAGATCAAATGGCTCAGCCATTGTCTGAAGAAAAAACAGAAACACAAGATACTACGGCGTCTTTACCAATTGAAGAACCCGCCCCGGTGTCTAAATAAACATAATAAGAAGCAATAGAAAATAGGCTTTTTTATTTCTTGTGAGAACATTTACTCGTTTATTATTGTTTCTTTCCTTTTTTCTTTTTGTTTCGCCTGCCAGTTTTTCTAAAAATTTTTCTCCCTACGGCGGCACAATTGTTTTATCCACTACGTCTGACCCAAAATCTTTTAACGATATTATCGCGAAAGAAACATCTACAACTGCGGTCACAAGTCTTATTTTCGAAGGATTAACAACTGTTAACGCGTTTAATCTAAAAGTTGAGCCGAATTTAGCTAAAAGCTGGACTATTAGCGAAGATGGTTTGACGTGGACTTTTTATTTAAGAAAGGATGTTTTATGGAATGACGGAGTGCCTTTTAGCGCGGATGATGTAGTCTTTACTTTTAATTCTCTTATTTATAATGATGAAATTCCAAGTTCCTCTCGAGATATTTTTACGATTGATGGAAAAAAGTTTGATATCAAGAAAATAGATGATGGGACTGTTCAATTTATATTACCGGTGAAATTTGCGCCTTTTTTAAGAAGCATGGGGCAATCGATTCTTCCCAAACATAAATTAGAAGAAGTTGTTAAGAATAAAAAATTTAATTTTACTTGGGGCATTGATACAAATCCTTACGAAATTGTCGGGACAGGGCCGTTTCAATTAGTTGCGTATAAACCAGGCGAGCGGCTTGTGTTTAAAAGCAATCCTTATTATTGGAAAAAATCTGCCCAAGGACAGAAATTACCTTTTTTGGAAAAGATTGTTTATTTAATTGTTCAAAATCCTGAAACAGCTCTTTTAAAATTTATTGACGGAGAGTTGGATTATTATGCGTTGTCAGGAAAAGATTTTCCGCTTTTGAAACCTCAAGAAAAGAAAAATAATTTTACGATTTTTGAGACCGGTCCGTCATTTGGAACGAATTTTATTGTTTTTAATCAGAATTTAGGTGTAAACGAGAAGACGCAAAAACCTTTTGTCGAAGAAAAGAAATTAAAATGGTTTACAAACGTCTCTTTTCGTCAAGCCGTGTCCCATGCGATTGATAGAAAAAAAATCATAGAAATTTTAAATAATGGTTTAGGTTTTGAACAGTATTCCCCTATCAGTCAGGCAGATGGTTTCTGGTATAATCCGGACGTTAAGACGTACGGTTATGATTTGGATCGCGCAAGAAGAATTTTAAAAGAAGCAGGATTTGAAGATAGAAATAAGGACGGTATTATTGAAGATTCCGATGGAAGTCCTGTTGAGTTTAATCTTTACACGAATTCGGGCGCTATCGAGCGTATTCAGATTGCGGGTATTATTATTCATGATCTTGAAAAGTTAGGAATGAAGGTCAATTTTAAGATTTTAGAGTTTAATGCCTTGGTAAGTAAATTGACGAGCACATTCGATTGGGACGCTATTCTTTTGGGATTAACCGGGGGCGGGGCAGACCCGCATTTTGGACAGAATGTTTGGATAAGTAGCGGGCAACTTCATATGTGGTATCCTCGTCAGAAAGAACCGGCAACTCATTGGGAAAGACGTATTGATGAGATTTTTAGCGAGGCGGTTAAAGAGCTTAATGAGGAGACGCGAAAAAAACTTTATGACGAATTCCAGATGATTGTGTCTGAACAAGTCCCATTGATTTATACAGTATTAACCAGCAATATTTTTGCGGTTAGAAATAAGTTTGGAAATTTAAAACCAACTAATTACGGCGGACCGTTTCATAATATTGAGGAAATTTATATAAAATAATTTTCTTACTCTATAGTTTTTCGTTTACATTATGTTTAAATATATTTTAAAACGTATTATTGTTGCGATACCTCTTTTATTAGCCATGTCTTTATTGACTTTTTGGTTGATGGAAAAAACGCCGGGAAATTTTTTTGATAGCTTAAAACTTGATCCGCAAATTTCCCAAGAAACGATTGTACGTTATGAACATCTTTACCAATTGGATAAGCCGATGTTGTATCGTTATTTGATATGGCTTAAAAATTTATTGACAGGAGAGTGGGGGTATTCTTTTTTTTATAATGTTCCTGTTTCGCGTGTTTTAGGCCCGAGGATTTTTAATACGTTTATTTTATCTTTATCGAGTTTATTGGTTACATGGCTTTTCGCTATCCCTTTAGGGATTTGGGCCGCGGTTAGGCGTAATAAATGGGTTGATAAGATTTTGTCTTTTTTATCTTTTTCAGCGCTTTCTATGCCCAGTTTCTTTTTAGCGATGTTGCTTCTTTATATGGTTAGCTATACGGGATTATTACCGTTGGGCGGGATGCGTAGCGCGCATTATGATGATTTAGGATTTTTTCCTAAAGTGATAGATCTTCTTAAACATTTAATTATTCCGACAATTGTTATTTCTTTAGGCTCTATAGCCGCGCTTCAACGTATCATGCGCGGGAATATTTTAGAAGTTTTGCGGCAGCAATATATTTTAACAGCGCGTGCGAAAGGATTACCCGAGCATATTGTCTTTTATCGTCATGCGTTACGCAACGCCATTAATCCTCTTATTACGTTATTCGGTTATGAATTGTCAGGTCTTTTAGGAGGCGCGGCTTTAACAGAAATTATGTGTAATTGGCCGGGATTAGGGTCATTGATGTTGACAGCGGTGCGGTCGAAAGATGTTTATTTAGTGATGGCCAGTATGCTGATGGGCGGTATTTTATTATTGTTAGGAAATTTAATAGCAGATATTTTGCTGGCGTTTTCTGATCCAAGAATCAGGTTATAAACTGTAAATGAAGTGTATAGGTTCGTTTAGGCAGGATGAAAAATGAATAAAGATAAACATTATAGTCCGTTTCAATTAGCGTTGGATAGTTTTAAGAAATCAAAACGAGGAGGTTTTTTTCTTCGGCTGTTGATTTTTCTTTACGGGGCGGCTTTTTTTGCTGATTTTATCGCTCCGTATAGTTATCAAGAGGAAGCACGACAACATTCTTATGCCCCTCCGACAAAAATTCATATGATTGATCAAGGCCGTTTAACGAGACCTTTTGTTTATGCCCAGTCTTTGAGTTTTAATGAAAATCACGAGAGGGTTTATAGGGAGGATAAATCGCAGAGATATTCTTTAAGATTATTTGTGCCAACCCAGAAATATTTTATTCTTGGCATTATTCCTTCGATGACGCGGTTGTGGGGCGTAGATGTTCCGGGAAAAATTTATCTGTTTGGGACTGATTCCAGAGGGCGAGATATTTTTTCGCGTTTGTTATATGGGGCGAGGATTTCTTTATCCATAGGCCTTATTGGGGTTTTGATTTCTTTTGGATTGGGATTATTAGTCGGAGGCATTGCCGGTTATTATGGAGGGATTGTAGATAATATCTTGATGCGTCTTTGCGAAATGTTTATGATGGTGCCAGGATTTTATCTGATGCTTGCGCTTCGCTCAGTCGTTCCGGATAATTTTAATTCTTATCAAGTTTATTTATCGATTGTCGTCATTCTTTCTTTTATTGGTTGGGCGGGCTTAGCGCGTATTATTCGCGGAATGAGTTTAACTTTAAAAGAACGCGAATATGTTTTAGCCGCGAAAATGTTAGGATTGTCTGATTTTAAAATTATTATCCGCCATATTTTACCGCATACCTTGTCCTATTCGATTGTCGCTATTATGCTGTCCATTCCTGGTTATATTTTAGGCGAGGCCGCTTTAAGTTTAATTGGATTAGGGATTCAAGACCCGCTCGCGAGTTGGGGGAATATGTTGTCCGAGGCCATGAGTATCGCGCATATTCAGCTTCATCCATGGGTTTTAATGCCAGGTTTTTTTATTTTTATGACAGTTATGAGTTTTAATATTGTAGGAGACGTTTTACGCGATTGTTTTGATCCATTATTAAAAGGAATTAAAGAATCATGAACACTACGTTAGTGACTATTAAAGATCTGACTGTTTCTGTTAAAGACGGTAATCAAAAGAAATATCTTATTGAGCAGATTAATTTTGACATTATCCAAGAGCATATTGTTTCTTTAGTTGGGGAGTCTGGAAGCGGAAAAACAACGACGGCTCTTTGTTTGGGGCGACTTTTATCTTTAGCGCTTACGATTGAATCCGGAAAAATAATTTTTAATGGGCAAGATTTTTTAACGCTTACAGAGAAACAATTGCAACAATTTCGAGGCGCAGAAATCGGTTTTATTTTTCAAGAGCCGTTATATGCTTTTAATCCGCTTTTAACCATTGGTTTTCAAATAGAAGAGGTTTTAATCGCCCATAGCGATAGGAATCGAAAACAAAGACAGTCTCGCGTTTTAGAACTTTTAGATATGGTGAGGATTTCGGATCCTATGCGAGTTTTTAGAAGTTATCCGCATCAATTAAGCGGAGGCATGCGCCAGCGCGCGATGATAGCTCAGGCGATTGCGGCTTCTCCGAAACTTATTATTGCTGATGAACCGACGAGTAATTTAGACGTTACCTTACAAGCCGAGATTATCGAATTGTTTCAAGAATTAAATCAGAAATTACATCTTGCAATACTTCTTATCACGCACGATTTGGGACTTGTCAGGCATTTGTCTGATGATCTTGTTGTGATGAAATCGGGGCGTATTGTTGAAAAAGGCCGGACAAAAGATGTTTTAGCCATGCCAAGGCATTCTTATACGCAAGAACTTTTAGAAGCTACTCATTGATAAATTATGTTATTGGAATTAAAAAATATAAAAAAATATTTTTCTGTTGGAAAAACAACAGTCAAAGCAGTTGATGATATTTCATTGGCGCTTTCAAAAAAAGAACATTTAGGTTTAGTCGGCGAATCAGGGTGCGGTAAAACAACGTTAGCCAAAATTATTTTAAAGTTGCTTAAATCGGATGCGGGAGAAATATTTTTTTCTCAAGAGAATATGACGTATCCATCAAGAGATCGTTTGAGGGATTATCGGCAAAAGGTTCAGATGGTTTTTCAAGATCCGTATAGCAGTTTAGACCCCAGATTTACCATAAGAAATATTTTAAATGAGGCTTTAGAAGGAAAAAAGACTGATAAGGGAGAAAATCATTTAGATGAAATTCTGACAGCTGTTCAATTGCCGTCAAGCATTCTTTATCGTTATCCTCATGAGTTGAGTGGAGGAGAGCGTCAGCGTGTCGCCATAGCCCGTGCTTTATTGGTAAAGCCCCAACTACTTATTTTAGATGAGGCGGTTTCCTCTTTAGATGTTATTATTCAAAAACAGATTTTAATGCTTTTAAAAGGTTTAACAAATGAATTTGATTTGACATATTTGTTTATTTCTCATAATTTAAAAGCAGTTAAAAGAGTTTGTGATAAAATCGCTGTGATGTATCAAGGGCGGATTGTGGAGTATGGATTTACTAATGCTATTTTGACCCGCCCACTACATTCTTATACCCAAAAACTTTTAAAAGCATCGATGGAGTATCGGTCTGACAAAATAAAAATGAGTGATATTCATTTCAAGTCTCATTTTGTTGAAGAAGAAAAAGGACATTTTGTCTTAAGGGCACTATGAGTTTTTTAGATTTAGTCAAAAAAAGAGTAAGTTGCCGTCGTTATTCGCAAGAGCCTGTTTTAGAAGAAAGTCTTGTGCGGTGTTTAGAGGCCGCGCGACTGGCGCCTTCGGCTTGTAATTCTCAACCGTGGCGATTTATTGTTATTAAAAATTGGGATTTAAAAAATAAAGTCGCTTCAGCCGCTTTTTCTGGGATTTATCAGATGAATGCTTTTGCAAAAGATGCGCCGGTGTTGGTGGTTGTTTTACGGGAGTCTTCGAAATATGCGGCTCAAGTTGGCGGAACATTTCGAGGAATTCAATTTAGCTTGATTGATGAAGCGATTGCCTGCGAGCATTTTGTCCTTCAGGCCGCTGAAGAAGGATTGGGCTCATGTTGGATAGGATGGTTCAATGAGCGCGCGGTTAAGAAAACATTAAATCTTTCCTCAAAAGCTAAAATTGATATTATTATTAGTTTAGGATATCCGTTAGAACCTTTTTCAAAAGAAAAAATAAGAAAATCACTTGAGGAGATCAGTGAAGTACGATAATAATTTTTTATAAGGATATTTATGAGCGAATGGTTTTATAAAAAATTAAGTTTTTTCATGGGGCTTATCGTTATTTTCCTTCTCTTGGGACTTGTCATGTTTGAAGCGAATGTCGAAATCAAAGATTTTGATATTTGGCTTCATTTAGCGTCGGGCCGATATATTATTGATCATTTTTCAGTGCCTCAGGCAGATGTCTTATCCTGCAGTATATCGGGGAAACCCTGGATTAATCATTCCTGGTTATTTCAAGTTTTGTTGGCTGAAAGTTATCGTGCGGCTGGTTTTGAAGGATTAATTAATCTTCAAGTTGCGATTGTATTATTAATTTTTATTCTTTTAATTTTTTTAGGCCTTCGCACAGGGCATCAACTGTTACCATTATCTTTTTTGATTCTTGTTTTATTGACTTTTGAGACGCGATTGACTCTTCGGCCGGATATTTTCAGCTTCTTATTTCTTGTTTTTTATATTTTTATTTTATCGAACGGATTAAATCATTGGCGAACATTACTTATTTTGTTTTTTGTTCAAGTCTTATGGGTGAATATTCACGGATTCTTTATCTTAGGGCCATTTATGATTCTGATAGGGATCATTGCCGAATGGATCAGACGGCATATTCGACTGCCTTATGAGTGGAATAATATCGGAAAATTAAACGATGATGAATATCTTTTTTTTAAGATCGCGTTTGCGGTTGTTGTAGGGGCTTGTTTTATTAATCCTTATGGCCTGCGAGGTGTTTTATATCCACTTAATATTTTATCCTCTTTAAGCGGTGAATCAAAAATATTTTTCAGTCATATCAGCGAATTAGCCAAACCGATAACGTTTCAGACAGTGTTCTCTTTAGAGCCGTATTGGTATTTTCGGGCCGCAATTTTTGTTTCTTTTTTAGGGTTTATTATTCATCGCAAAAAAATAGATATTAGTATTTTGTTGTTGTGGGGGATTTTTTTAGTGTTAGGATTAAGCGCTTTACGCAATATGGTTTTCTTTGTTTTATTTGCTTATGTCACTTTTTTATTCCATTTGGATATTTTAAGTCCGATAAAGTTTCTTGAAGAAAGGGAAAAGCTAAAATATGTTTTAGCGATTATTTTAAAGATTTTTCTTGTTGCTTGGATTATTAATTATATCGGCGCATTATCTGTTCGAGGATATTTTGATTTTGATACGTTAGAGCGCAAAAGCGAATTTGGCGGCGTTTCAAAAAGATTATTTCCTTATAAAGCGGTTGATTTCTTAGTCGAGAATAAGATTAAGGGCAATTTTTATAATCAATTTAATTCGGGCGCGTATTTATTAGGCCGCACGTATCCGGATATTAAAGTTTTTATTGACGGACGAACCGAGGTTTATGGACCGCGTTTTTTTAAGAAATCGCAGGATATTCTTTATGGCGATTATAAATATTTTGAAAATACCGTTAAGAAATATAACATAACCGGCGTATTTTTAAATTGGATGTCCGATAGGGTCCCAGAGAAATTATTAAAGAATCTTTATGCGGATAAGAGTTGGGTTTTAGTTTATTTTGATTACGATGGGGCTGTTTTTTTAAAAGATATTATAGAAAATCAGAAATGGATTTTAAGGCATCGTGTGGATTTAGACCGATTCGTCGTCCCTAAACTTGATATGTTAAAAGTGGGGATCACGCCTGTTATTCCTTTTCAATATCTAAATCGCGCGAATGCTTTTTTGGCGTTAGGTTTTTTAGAACAAGCTCGTTTAGAAGCTCAACAGGCGTTACGGATTGACCCAAGGATTACGGAAAGTTATAAATTGTTAGGCAGTATTGCCGCGAAACAAAAGAACTATGACGACGCTTTTTGTTATTACCGTCAAGCTAAATTGTTAAGTCCGCATGATTTAGAAATACGTTATTATTTGGCGCAAGGATTTTATTATTTAGAAGATTTGGACAATGCTCAAAAACAATGTGAAAAGATTGTTGCTGCAGAGCCGCAGAACGCAAAAACTTTTTATTTTTTAGTTCTTGTTTTAATTAAACAGGAAAAATATGAGGAGGCCTTAAAGGCTCTTAAAAAAGCTGATAAGCTTTCTCCGTATTTTTCAGAGGAATTAAAAGATGTCGAAGATATTTTAAAAACAAAAAATTTGTTTGGTCCTCTTAAGGAAATGAATGAGATTATTGAAAAGAAAAAGAAAGTGCGAAGGAGCAAATAATGTCTGATCGGTTCTGGAAAAAAATGAGTTATGTTTTCAGCCTTCTTCCCATTGGCGCCTTATTTGGTGTTTTGGTGTCATTGGCTAATTTGGAAATTCGCGATTTGGATCTTTGGCTTCATTTAGGCATGGGGAAATTTATAACGCTTCACGGGTTTGTCCCTGATTATGATATTCTTTCTTCAACAATCGCCGGAAAAATGTGGATTAATCACGAATGGCTTTTTCAAGTGATTGTTTATCATCTTTTTAATCTTTTTGGCCCTGACGGGCTTTTAAAGATGCAAATGGTTTTGGTCGTGGCAACAGTGTTTTTTCTTTTATTGATTGGTTATAATAAGGATCGCTTAGCCATCACGAACTTTTTTTTAGTGATTGTGATGCTTTTGTATCAGCAGCGTTTTACGATTCGTCCAGATCTTTTCAGTCTTTTATTTTTTGCTATTTATATTTTTGTTCTGGCGCTACATCTTGATAAAAAATGGGCTTTGCCTGTTTTATTTATTGTTCAAGTTCTTTGGACCAATATTCATGGGTTTTTCTTTTTTGGCCCGTTTTTTGTTCTTATTGGAGTTTTTTCTGAATGGTTAAGACGTTCTGTGCGATTGCCTTATGAATGGAATGATTCCGGTAAATTGACGGATGAGGAATATGTTCGGTTGCAAATTATATTTTTAGTTGTTTCTTTGGCTTGTTTTTTCAATCCTTCTGGTGTTCAAGGCGTGTTATATCCTTTGCGTGTCCTTTTTTCTTTGGGCGGAGAAAATAAGATTTTTTTTGATTATATTCAGGAATTGCAAAAGCCGATTAATTTCAATACTCTTTGGAGTTTAGGAGAAAGCCGATATTATAAGTTAGCGATTGTTTTGTCTTTTATGACATTTATTTATAATCGTCGTAGAATTGATGTAAGCGCGTTATTGCTATGGATTATTTTTTTGATTTTTTCTTTGAACGCTGGGCGCAATATTCCTTTTTTTGCTTTTAGCGCTTATTTGGTTTCGATAACAAATTTATTTAATATTGATTTTAAGGAGATTGTTCCGCTACGTTTTTCTTATAAAAAATTTCAATATTTAACCCTTATTGTTTTTCATCTTTTGATGGTCATTTGGATTTTTGAATACGGGCAAGAAATGACTAGTCGCGTTTATTATGATATTGATAATTATGAAAGAAAAGCAGAATTTAACGGCGGAATTGGTAAAGAAGGTTATCCGTATAAGGCGGTTGCCTTTTTGAAAGAAAATCATATTGAAGGAAACTTTTTTAATGATTTTAATTCTGGGGCCTATTTAGTGGGTAATGTTTTTCCGCAGATTAAGGTTTTTATTGATGGCCGCACAGAGGTTTATGGCGGTAAATTTTTTAGAAAATACAATGAGTTGTGGAAAGACGGCAATACGGCTTTGCTTGATAAAGAAATCGCGCGCTATCATTTGACAGGGGCGCTTTTAAATTCTTCTCGTCAGCATATTCCTAAAGAAACATTGCAATATTTTTATCATGCGAAAGATTGGGTTTTGGTTTATTTTGATCATGATGCCCTTATTTTCTTAAAAGATATTCCAAAAAATAAGAAATGGATTGAAAAGTTTCGTATCGATTTAACTGCATGGAAGCCGCCTGTAGTGGATTTGTTAAAAATAGGAGAGGCGAGGGCTGTTCCTTTTCAGAATTATTATCGCGCATATACTTTAGAGTCGTTGGATCTTGATGAGCCAGCGCTTTTAGAATTAGAAGAGGCTTTAAAAATAGCTCCAGATTATTTTCAAGTTTATTCTCTTTTGGGGAAAATTTACGCTAAAAAGAAAAATTATGCTAAGGCTTTTCAATATTTCCGTGTGAAATTGGGAGTTTCTCCTTCTGATAAAGAAGCGCGTTTTAATTTAGCTATGGCGTATAATGACCTTAAAGAATATGCTTATGCGATGAAACAATATCAGATTATTGTTCGTTCTTGGCCCAATGACCCTAAAGGATATTTTTTCCTTTCTAATGCCTATGTTAAGAATAAAGAATATGAAAAAGCCGTTAATGTCTTTAAGAAGGTTTATCCCAATAAGTCAAAGTCTTTTCAAGATTCTATAAAAATTATTGAGAATCTTTGCGATCAAAAGGCTTATGCTTATGCTAAAGAGATTTTTGATTTTGTTTCTCGTGTTGAGGGAAATAATGAGGATTTTAAAAATGATTTAAATGACTTAAAAACTTCAAAATGTCTTGATTTTGATATAAAAAATAGTTGTTCTGATGTCTGTGAAAATTAGATTTTTCAAATTAGTGGGCATAATGCTCCATTTTATCAAATAAATCATTGATAATATGGGCAATTATAATATAAATCGTTAATAAATATTAAAATC
>JAKQLT010000097.1 GCA_029567025.1 Candidatus Omnitrophota bacterium
CATAAAGATGTTGTTTTAGGCCCTAAAGAAACAAAAACGTTTAAAGTCCGAATGAAAGATATTTGGACTATCAGTTCCCAATCTGTCAATGAAATTAAGCAGCAGATTGATGAGAATCTCAATAGAATTAAAGATACAGAATATTATGAAACAGGAAAGATAAAAAAAGAAGGGTTGATTCAGCGTCTTGATTCTATTTTAAAAGATCAAGAATTATACGCGGCGAATGTAGAAGAAAGAATCAATCGTTTTAGCGTTTTTATTGATGAAGTCAAACAAATCCGTGAAAACGCTCTTTCGGTAGAGTTTTGGCGTTCGCGGGTTCCAGAAGCTAAAAAAGAAAATATTTTAGATTTTATCATTGAAGTAGAAAATCCCACGAAGAACGATTTAAATTTAAAGGATCAGAAAAATTATCTTCCGACGGAAATCAAGACGGAACACATTGTTAACGCTGAAAATTTTGATATTAAATACGATCCGAATCGACGAAGGTTATATATAACGAAAGAAGAAATTCTTAAGCCAAAAGAGAAAAAGCGTTATCAAATAGGCATTATTGATGTTTGGTCCATTGCGCAGGAAAAAATAGAAGATCTTAAAGATAGGACGCGTGAAGCTTATAAGCTTCTTGAAAAAACAGAATATGGCAATACCGCGAGTTATTTAGTTAAGAACATTAAAGAAAATTTAACAAAGATTGAAGATTCTCAAGCGATTAAAAAACCGATCAAAGAACATATTAGCGCCTTTCGATTAAATGAACAATATTTCGCGAGTGCGCAAAAAGATGTTCAAGCATTAGAGGATCTTTTAAGGGCTGTCAGAGAGCATTTGGAACGAAGCCCGTTAAAGAATGTTCTTCAGAAAATTACGTTGTTAAATACCATTGCCGCTATTGCGGCGGCTATTTTTGGTGAAAAGCCGTTAATAACAACATTTTGGAAAATAATCATTGGTATTATTATTTTTGTCGGCATCTTAACAATTATTCATTTTACGATTTGGAGTAAAAGATCTAAAGGTGTTAAGAAAGAAGATTTGGAAGAACCGACAGATCAAAAAACGTCATAGTTAAGAAGAATTTTAGGAGGATAAGAGCGTGGGAGAATTACGTTATACAGAAGTGGGACGCGTAAAAAGTATTCGAGGGTGTATTATCGTCGTCATAGGTTTGAAGAATTGCATTAATGGCCAGATTATTAATTTTGGTTTTGGAACACAAGGCATGGTTTTAGGTTTTAATGAAGAAGAAACACATGTTTTGGTTATTAAAGAAACAGAAAAGATAAAAACAGGTGATGAAGCGCGTGCGTCTTTGGAACCTTTTAATGTCCCTGTGGGTGAAAATTTTATGGGGCGTATTGTAAGCTCTTTATGCGAACCTTTTGATGGATTAGGTCCGATTAAGCCAGACACGCAATATCCGATATTCCCATCAGCCCCGCCTATTCTCGAACGTCAGCCGCTGAAATTAACTCTTGAAACAGGAGTGAAAGTTTTAGACTCAATGATTCCTATTGGTTTGGGTCAACGCCAGTTGATATTAGGGAACAAGATGACAGGAAAAACAACTTTCATTACAGATACAATTCTTAATCAAAAACATACTGGTGTTATTTGTATTTATTGTGCGATTGGAAAAGCGCGTTCGCAATTGGCGCGCGTTGTCCAGCTTTTTCAAGATCATGATGCTTTTAAATATTCCATTATTGTGGCCGCGCCATCATCGTCTCCGCCTGGACAGCAATATTTAGCACCTTATGTGGCTTGTTCTATTGGAGAATATTTTAGAGATAAAGGTAAACACGTTTTTATTGGGTTTGATGATTTTACGAAACACGCCTGGACGTATCGTGAAATTTCTCTTTTATTAGGACGCGCACCGGGACGAGATTCATATCCGGGAGATATTTTCTATCTTCACTCGAAAATGATTGAGCGTGCATGTTATTTAGATAAAGAACACGGCGAAGGTTCTATGACATTTTTGCCGATTGTAGAAATTTTAGAAGGCGATTTAACCGCGTTTGTTCCATCGAATCTTGTTTCTATGACGGACGGACAAATTATGTTGGACGCGGCGCTTTTTGGGGAGGGACAAAAACCCGCGCTTGATTTAGGCCTCTCTGTTTCTCGCGTCGGGACAAAAGTTCAGTGGCCCATTATTAAAGAGTTAAGTGGTTCTTTACGTCTGGAATTTTTACAATTTAGAGAACTTCAAAAAGCGACCAAATTAAGGGCTGGGGCGCAATTATCTGACGAAGTTATAGATCAATTAAAAAGTGGAGAAATTTTAACGCTTCTATTAAGACAAGATAAAAATCAGCCGGTGATTATGGAAGCGTTGGTTATTATATTGTTTGGATTTAAACGAAAATATCTTCAGAAACTTCCGCATATGGAAGCTGTTAAAAGACTTCAGGTTGAGATTTATGATTTTGCGAAACAAAGAAATCCAGAATTTTTAAAGACGTTGAGACAGCGCCGTAAAATGGACCCAGAAATTGAAAAAGGGCTTATAGATATTTTAGAAGCGTATGTTCAGAAAGTCATTGAGGAAGAGAAGAAAAAGGCGCCTTTAGAGACACAAGAGGCCGTTGAAGAAGATGGCATTATCGCGAATATTGGAAAAGATGTTTTAGATGAAGCGACGACTAAGAAAAAAGAAGAAAAATCTTAATAAATAGCATGCGATGAAAGAATTAGGAAATTTTAAATGTGTTATTATCAGCCCCAACAACCTTATTTATCAAAATGAGATTCAAAGTATTTTTGTGACGGGTGATTCTGGGGAATATGAACTTTTGGCATATCATTATCCGGTTTTAGGTGTTTTGAAGAAAAGCGATATTATTATTAATTGGAAACAGAGAATTCCTATTGCGGGTGGTGTTTTAAGGTTTTTCGCGAATGAATGTATTATTATGGTAGAAGAAGATATTCGTCAAAAAACAAAACCGCAAAAGAATTAACTGTTAAATTTTTGAGAAAGAACAAAAGGATTTTTTATGTTACCAGAAACAATGATTATTGTTGGGATTATGTTTGTCGCGGTCATGGGGCCTTCTGTTGTGATCGCTGTTTTGGGGCATGCGGTTATTAAGGCCTTGGCGCGTAATCCTTCTTCTGCTTCGAAGATTTTTATGGGCATGGTTGTCATGCTTATTTTTGTTGAGGCAATTGCTATTTTGGCCATTTTGATTATTTTTCAATTGTTTTCTAAGTGAAGGGGATTGAATGGTTGATTTTAATCTTTGGATTGAAAGTTTTATTTTCATATCTGTTTTTTCGCTGATTATTATTATCCCGTGTGTATTGGTTGTTATCATCGGGAAAAAAGCTATTGAAGATATGGGGCGTTATCCGACGAAGATATCTTTGATCCAAATGAGTATTTTTTTAAAATTAGTTGTTATCGAAATCTCAACTTTTACGGCATTATTAACTTTTTTAAGAGTTTTTGAACATAGAACGTAATATATAAAAAAGGAGTTTGTCCAAATGGAATTAATAATAAAATTTCTGATCCTGACATTTATTGTCTCTGGCGTTGTTATTTTCTTGATTCGCATCGCGCTTTTTAGTAGTAGCGAGGGCGTTGTTCAACGGCTCAATGAAGAAAACAAGAAACTCGCGGTTAAACAAGAAGAGCTAAATAAAAAAATTCTTCAAGCAAATGAAGAATTAGCCCAGAAGCAAAAAGAAGCAAGAGAGCTTGCCAGTAAAATGAGAGCAGATGCTGAACAGGAATCTGTTAAAGAAAAAGAGAAGATTATTGCAAAAGCTCGCGCGGAAGGAGAAGAAATTATTGCTAAGGCGCAAGGCGCGAAAGAAAAAATTCGAATGGATTTAGAAAAAGAAAATGATATTCGCGTGATTAAATATAGCATGGAAATTCTCAATGATATTTTAAGTCAAAAAGCCAAAGGTGCTTTTAATGAAACGTTGATTGAGGAATTCTTGGAGAAATTAAAAGATACCGATATGAGCCGTATTAGTCCGGATATCACGACGGTTGATGTGGTGACTTTGGATCCTGTTTCAGAAAAAGTGAAAGAACGTCTTTCGGCTGTGATTAAAGAGAAGACGGGACGTTCTTTAAAAGTCAATGCTTCTTTAAATCCCAAAATTGGCGGTGGGTTGATTCTAAAATTTGGAAGTATGGCTTTAGACGGCAGTATTCAGAATTTAATAAGGGAGAAAGCTTTAGAGTTCCAACAAAACGTTCAGTCGCGAGAAATATAATTTATGGGAAAAGCCAGTAAAGTTAAGGTAGAGTTACGTGATGCTATTGAGATGGCGTATCTGATCCAGGCGTTAAAAGATATTGCCGACAATAAATTTTACACATTATCTCAACAAAAAGAAAAATTTCGTAGGTTTGGCGAAACATTTGTCGAGTTTTTTCGGATGATCAGTTTTACGAAAGCCAAACATCCTCTTTTAGATAATGATTATCCGACGGTGGGCATTTTAGTTGTTACCATCGAAGGCAGTTTTTTAGGGAAATTTAATAATAGGATTTTGAAATTAGCGTTGGAAACAAAAAATAATTTTCCCAATTATCGGTTCATTGCCGTCGGGAATAAAGCCGTTGATCGATTGCGCCCGTATACGCCGGATTTAAAAGTATTTACAGGTATGGAACGCATGGGCATGTATGAAATGGCGCTTCAGGTAAAGAATTATTTGATAGATGAAATTATGAACAAACGTTTGGGGAAAGTTGTTGTTATTTATTCTTGGCCGAAAACATTGGATGTGCAAAAAGAACGTGTGGTCAATTTATTGCCTTGTAAAGAATTGATTTCTAAACAGGTACAGTTTGTTGATTTTTATGAAAAGGCGATTTGGGAGTCTGAACCCGTTAATATTATTGGGTATTTAGCGAATTTGTGGGTTACGGTGCGCCTTCATGAAATATTTTTGGAAAGCAATATTGCCGCTGCCGCGGCTTTAGCGAGTTTTTTGGAAGAGAGCGTTGATAAAATGAAGAAAGAAAAGATAAAAGCTCAAATGAAATATCGTAAGGCCAGAAAAAATGATATTGATAAAAGTCTTCGAGAAACATTTTCAGCCCGTATGATGTCGATAGACGCAAAGTAAAAAAAAGGAGCAACGCTTTGGAGAATAATAAATTATCCGATAATAATGTTTCTGATTTTACGCAATTGAAAGCACGCGGACGTATTATTTCTGTTCAGGGTCCTGTTGTGGATTGCTGGTTTGACCATGAAGAAGATATGCCGGCGTTATTTGATGTTATTAAAGTCCATACGGTTGATGGAAAAGAAGTTGTTTTACAGACTGCGGAACATTTATCCGCTAATATTGTCCGCACGGTTTCTTTGATGGATACGCTTAATATCCAATTGAATTCTACTTGTTATAATACGCGATTGCCTATTACTATCCCGATGGGAGATGGATGTTTTGGACGTGTTATGGATGCGGTAGGACATCCGTTAGATAATAAAGGCCCGTTTGATTGCCCGACGCGTGTTCCTATTAAAGGATTAAAGAAACAAGTTCCATTTAATTTGAAAAATAAAAAAGGAGAGCGTCCGGAAATTTTGGAAACAGGGATTAAATATTTTGATCTTTTATTCCCATTGGTAAAAGGAAGTAAAACCGGGATTTTAGGTGGCGCGGGTTGCGGAAAAACAGTTGTTATTCTTGAGCTTATTAATAATATTGTTAAGGCGCATGGTGGCGCTTGCGTTTTTGCTGGTATTGGAGAACGCATTCGTGAAGGGAATGAACTTTATTATGAATTAAAAGACAGCAATCTCTTGCAGAATGTTATGTTGGCTTTTGGCCAGATGGATCAGCCACCGGGAGCTCGCGCTGAAGTGGTTAATGCCGGTCTTTGTTTAGCGGAATATTTACAAGGAAAAAATAAAGACGTTCTTTTATTTATGGACAATGTTTATCGTTATATTCAAGGAGGCCAAGAAATTTCAACTTTGTTAGGGCGCGTTCCGGCGGAAACAGGGTATCAGCCGACTTTGGCGTCCGAGGTCAGCGCTGTTCAAGAACGTATTCGTTCGGTTGAAGGAAGCGGGTCGATTACCGCTTTTCAGGCTGTTTATGTTCCGGCGGAT
>JAKQLT010000101.1 GCA_029567025.1 Candidatus Omnitrophota bacterium
TATCCATTTTATGGCATGATTATTGCAGGCGTGGTTGGTAATTTTGCGATGCTTATTTTTACTTATTTTAATGTGCGACGCATCACTCCATTAGAATTTCAATTTGATATAAAATTCTGCAAAGAAATATTAAAAAAATCCCTTCCCTATGGCGTCGCCCTAATTTTAAATACGATTTATTTTCGAATAGACTCTATCCTGCTTTCACTCATAAAGGACGCACAAGAAGTCGGTATTTATGCGGTTGCCATGCGCATTATCGATGCGGTCAGTATCATCCCGCTCTTTTTTATGAACTCAGTCTTGCCTGTTCTCACTAGGACAATGTCCAATAAAGAAACAGAAAAGGCGCGCACGATTATAAGTCATAGTTTCGATTTTTTATCGGCACTTGCATTCCCATTCCTCGTCGGCGCGTTTGCTCTCGCTTATCCGCTGATATTTATAGTTTCCAGTCCGGAATTTTTGTCTCGTCTTGATGAGGGGTTTTACGGCTCAGACATCGCGCTCAAGATTCTGATGTTTGCGATGTCCTTACAATTTCTTTCTACATTATTCATGTTTATTCTCCTGTCACTCGACAAGCAAAAGAAAATTTTATACATCAACCTCGCGGCTGTAATTTTTAACATTATCGGAAATATTTTAATAATCCCGACATACGGCTTCCGCGGTTCAGCATTTATTTCAGTCCTCTCCGCCGCGATTATCCTGACTCTCTCCGCTCGCACTGCCTACAAGCATTTCAAATTTTCTATCAATCCATTTACAACAATCAAAATCATCGCATCATCAATAGCGATGGGCTTATTTGTCTACTACGCTCAACCAATCTCTTACCAATACATGCAAAATGCAGGATTGTTTATTCTAATTCCTCTCGCAGGAATGCTTTATTTCGGATTACTTATTCTCACGAAAGCGGTCACTCCTGCTATGTTGAAGCTTTTGAAAAAAAGCGATACGAACAGCGCATCTTTGTAACTTCACGGATATTTAAAGCCCCTTTACCATTTCCATGAATTTTTTTCCTCGATCTTTGTAGTCTTTGAATTGATCGAAACTCGCGGCTGCAGGAGACATTACTACTACAGCACTTTTCGTTTTTTTGCGAACGATGTTGGTGTTCCCAGTTTTTAAACACAAGCCTTCGCCGCTTACTATCGATCCTTTTTTGATAATTTCCTCAGCATATTTTTTGGCCTTTGCAATTGCCTCTTTCAAATTTTCACACATTGCAAGAATTGTTGGACTTCCCTCGCCTTCCTTTAATTTTTTTTCTGCAGTATTTATAGCATCCCACATTTTTTCCGAAGTTTCGCCAAACAAGATGACTCCCTGCAACGAAGGTTTTATTAAAATT
>JAKQLT010000102.1 GCA_029567025.1 Candidatus Omnitrophota bacterium
CTCTTCCGATCTTAAATAACGAAGGCCGATGATTAATCCTAAAGAAAAGATGAGCGTTCCAATAGTAAAAAAGAAAGGGAAAGGTTTATAGATAATAAAAGCACGCCCAATAGTATAAATGGAGCGTAAAACATAGGAAAAAGTGCTTTTTACTAAACGAGATGGCCGTTGGTATTCATTAACGCGAATAGGAACATCCATGACAAAGAGATTTTTTTGTTTAGCTTGTAAGAGCATTTCTAATGTGTAGGTATAGCCATTAAAGATGTTAAGTTGCATGGCTGTTTTTTTACTTATAGCACGGAATCCGCTTGTGGCGTCTTTGACAGAGGATTCACTAAATAGGCAAACCACTTGGGTCCCGAATTTTTGTAAGAATTTTTTTAATGGAGAAAAATGTTCAATATCATTTATAGGACGAGAACCAATAACAATATCGGCGCAGCCAGCTAAAATGGGTGAAACAAGTTTTTCTATATCTAAGGCATTATATTGATTATCCGCATCAGTATTGACAATCACATCTGCTCCTAATCGAAGGCTTTCGGCTATGCCTTCTGTAAAAGCCTTGGCTAATCCTTGGTGATGGGTCAGCCGAAAAAGATGGTTAGCCCCTGTTTTCATCGCGATAGTGGCGGTGTTATCAGAGCTTCCATCGTCTATAATCAGTATTTCAACTTTTTCAAAGCCTGGAATATTTTTAGGAATGTGGCTTAGGGTAAGAGAGATAGATTCTGCTTCATTGTAACAGGGAATTTGTATGATAAGTTTCATAGTTTTTTCTTTAAATAATATTTGTAAATGCTATTATAATCTATAAATAATTTATGTTAAGAATATATTTCTTTATTTTTTTATCTGCATTTATTTTGTTAAGGCCGCACAATCTAAAAACCGGCATGATTTATTCGGGTGATGATTGGTCTTATTTCGCCCATTCCTCGGCTATCGCGTTCGGACAATTTCCTCATTATGATAAAGAAGTTTGGCATATAGGGCAAGGAATTCCTTTTCATCCTTCGGGTCCTGGAGTTTTAGCGTCGCCGTTTGTTTTTTTATTTTCTTTAATTGATCGTTTAAGCGGTTCAGATATTGTTTTACAAAGAACAGCTCAGAATATTCCTGGAAGCTGGTCTTTATTTGGTTTTACTTTTGCCACAGTCTTTTATTTTTTAGCGGGGTGTTCATTCTTGTTTTATGGCTTAAAGAAGCATGTCAGTGAAAGATCTGCCTCTTGGGCTGTTATTCTTATGGTTGTTCTTCAAGGAGCTCCTTTATTTGCTTTTCGCCGTCCTGTTTTCTCGCATATTTATGAATTCTTTATTCAAAGTTTTCTTGTTTTTATTTTGCTGACTATTTTGAAGTCTTCGAGAAGTTTAAAGTGGAAACAGATTTTTTTTATAGGGCTGGCCGTTGGCCTGACTATTTTAGTTAGATATAATAATATTTTTATGGCATTGGCGTGGCCTGTTATTTTTGCGATTTGGGGTATGAAAGAATATTCTATTAAAGAAAAGGCTTTAAGAGTTTCTGTTATTTATTTTATGGCAGCTCTGCTTATTATATTTTTTAAATTCTTACCTGAAATGTTTGTAACAGTCTCTGGAGTGGATGTTTCAGACCGATTATTAGGGGCAAAATTATTTTCTGTGTTCTTTCAGCGCCTGGGGCATATTTTTATTGGTCTTGATTGGGGGCTTATTTATACCGCGCCATTTTTATTGATTGGATTAATATGTTTGTGTTTTATCCATCGA
>JAKQLT010000110.1 GCA_029567025.1 Candidatus Omnitrophota bacterium
GATAAACGCGAAAGCTTCCTGGCTATTGATATCGTCATACAGGACAATACTTAAAGGAAGTAGCATAATAATGCTTACGAATAATAAAATACGCGAAATAATGGGAAAAACGATTTTTTTATGCATAAAGTTTTTAAAAGAATTTCTTTTTTATAAAAAGGTCTTGGAGTTTTTTAGAAGATGATTCTTGGGAAAACGCGATGACGCGTTGACCGTCTTTTATCAGAACGTTCCCGTCGGCTAAGGAAACCTCTTTTCCTTCACAGACAGCGCCGATAATAGAATGGGAAGGGAAATCAATGTCACGAAGCGGCGCTTTCGTAATCGCTGATCCTGCTTCGGGAATTAATTCTAAGGCCTCAACGTCGCAGTCTGTTAGTTTGACAACTGTTTTAACGCTTTTGCCGCGCACCATACTTAATATTTGATAAACAGCCGCTAATTGAGGATTGATGATGGTATCAATATTTAAAGCATCGGCAATCGCCATATAATCAGATTGTTGGGTTGTGATAGCAGTTATTTTGGCTCCCATTTTTTTGGCTAAGACAGCGCTGATAATATTAGAATGGTCATTTTTAGAATTAGCGATAAAGACATCTGTTGTTTCAATTCCGCATTCTTTTAAAATATCCGATTCCGACGCGGATCCGTTAATAACCTGAACAAAAGGCAATTTGGTCGCGATATCATGGGCTATATCGGGATCGTCTTCTAAAAACAGAATTTCCGGTATATTTTTTGATAGAGCATGAGCGATGATTTCACTGATATTAGACGCGCCATAAATAATTATCTTTTTCGGAAGTTTAATAGACGGATTGACAAATGATAGAAATTCTCCTAAAGATTCGATGGGTAACAGAACATAAATACGGTCAAAAGGTCCAATAACAGAATCACCTTTAGGAATAATAACTTTATCTTTTCTAATAATAACGATAACTAAAAAAGGCCAAGGGAAATCTTTATCGCGTAGATCTTCTATTTTTAATCCGCATAAAGGAGATTCTTTGGGGACATCAAAAGCACGTAAAAGAATACGGCCATCAGCGAAATCCGCAATTTCTGATACCCCAGGCGAGCGAACTGTTTTGATAATGGATTCTGCGGCCACGCGTTCAGGATTAATGATTTTATCGAATGAAAATGTTTCAAAAGCAGGATTAGCGATTAATTGATTTAAGGCCGTGTTACGAACCCGAGCGATTTGTTGTTTAGCTCCTAAGAAAGAAGCGATAGAGCAGACAACTAAATTCATCTCATCTGATGCGGTGACTGCTAAGACTAAGTCCGCTTCAGTAACAAAGACTTTATTTAAAATGTCTGGATCAGCTCCGTTTCCAACAATGATTTTTGCGTCTAATTTGTCGCTTGCGCTACGCGCCACGTCTTCATTATGTTCAATAAGAGAAACTTCATGGTCTTCTTTAAGCAAGAATTTCGCTAAATGAGAACCCATGATGCCTGCACCGACAATGATGATTTTCATAAACGTTTCCTTTTTGGCCTATTATATAATTTCTTTAGTTGAAGATATAGTAATTTTTAATGAAATGATAGTGTTTTAATAACCTTTAAAATAATCTTGAGAAGACAGATTTACTTCATCTCTAAAACATGTTATATTGAGTCATTTTCAAAGAAGAATCAATATTATTCTAAATAATAATATTTAAGGAAGAGAGTGTTATGGGTGTGCTTTGTTTTTTGTTGATTGTTCTGTCTGTTTTTTTCTTTTGGCGTGAATGCGTTAGTTCTCAAAAAATAAAGATATTAAAAGAGGAGTTGAATCGGCAAAAGAAAGCAAATGAGCAATTACGGAGTGAAATTTTTATTTGGTCTAAAAAATGTTAATGGTTTAAGAGTAAAAAAAATATTTGAATCTCTTTATTTTTCGTTTAAGATGAGGGGGATTTGAATAAAGAAAAGTTTTATGGAATTGAATTTAGGCGTAATGGCGTGGAAGAGATTTTTATATGCCCTTCGCTTATGCGAAGTTTGGAATATTTTTTTGGAAGAGATTTTTATATGCCCTTCGCTTACGCGAAGTCGGCATATTTTTCTAGGAAATATTTAGTGGTAATATGCCGATGTAGCTCAGTTGGTAGAGCAGCGCTTTCGTAAAGCGCGGGCCGGGGGTTCGATTCCTCTCATCGGCTTTTTACTTTTCCGTCAACGAATCTTCACGGTTCGTTGATGGAAAAGGATTAGGTCATGAAAATTCTTAAATTTCTTACTCAGTCTAATAATCGCAACTTTCAACGCCTTTGGTGGGCGCAGTTGATTTCTCAATTTGGCGATCGCATCCATCAATTAGCCTTAGTTGGGCTTGTTTATGAGCGCGCCGGAGGCTCACCTACGACTTTAGCTAAAATTTTAGCTTTTACGATTATTCCAGTTTTTTTGATACAGCCTTTTGCTGGCGTTTTTGTGGATCGTTGGGATAGGCGTTTAACGCTTTTTTTGTGTGATATTTTTCGCGGATTTTTAGTGCTTTTGATTCCTTTGATTTTCTTCTTTTGGAATTCGCTTATTCCTATTTATATCATTGTTTTTCTGGTTTTTTGTTTTAGCCGTTTTTATATGCCGGCGAAAATGTCTATTATTCCCGATATTGTCAAAGGGCCGGATCTTTTGATGGCGAATTCTCTTGTTTCCACGACGGGAATGATCGCTTTTGTTTTAGGGTGCGCTTTAGGAGGATTTTTAATCGATTGGTTCGGCGCGCGTAATGGATTTATTGTTGATGCGTTTACTTTCTTTTTATCGGCCGGCATTATTTTCTTTATTACGCTGCCGCAACAGCTTAAGAAACAATGGCAGCAGATGAAAACAGAAAAGATTTGGGAACAGGTTAAAGAAAAACGAAAATCTGTTTTGGCGGAGATCAAAGAAGGATTTCTTTACTTGCGTGCGCAAAAAGATATTCGTTTTATCATTAATATGCTTTTTATTTTGCTTGCGGCGGCGGGTTCTGTCTATGTCACGATCATTGTTTTTATCCAGAAATCCTTTAATAGTGTGACAAAACATTTAGGCGTTTTGGCCGTGTGTTTAGGCGCGGGATTGTTTTTAGGCGCCATGCTTTACGGTCGTTATGGCAAAAAGTTTAAATGGTATCAAACGATCTTTTTTTGTTTGATTCTGGGAGGCGCGATGCTGATTATTTTTACTTTTTTTGTGCAGTATATCCAGCAGATCTTTTTAACAATGATTTTAGCGGTTGCCTTAGGCCTTTCCATTGGCCCGATTTTTATTGCGTCTAATACCGTCGTGCATTTGGTCAGCGATGAAAATATGCGGGGGAAAATGTTCAGCGCTTTAGAGATAGTGATTCATTTAGCTTTTTTGGCGGCGATGCTTATCAGTTCCTGGTTGTCTCAATATATCGGACAGTTATGGGTCTTAATTATTACGGGATCAGCGATTTTTATAGTCGGCATAATAGGCATTGTAAAGGACTATAAAGGGGAATTGAAATTTACATCTTAAAAAATGGTCAGCAAGAAAGGGTTTTTATATGAAATTTGCTGTTTTTGCTTCAGGAACAGGAACGAATCTTCAGGTCATTATAGACGCTGTTAAGCGTAATGAAATTACCGCAGAGTTGGCGTTAATCTTCTCTAATAATAGGAAATCCCTCGCGCTTAAACGCGCGGAAGAGGCGGGAATTAAAACGCTTTGTTTAGAACCTAAAGATTATTTAGCGCCGCAAAGTTATGACCGTGATATTGTGATTTATTTAAAAGAACACGAAATTGATTTTGTGGTTTTGGCCGGATATATGAAACTCTTAACGCCCTTTTTTGTCAAAGAATTTCCGAATAAAATTATTAATATTCATCCGTCTTTATTGCCATCGTTTAAAGGAATTTCTGGGATTAAAGATGCGTATACGTATGGCGCGAAAGTAACAGGCGTGACCATTCATTTTGTGGATGATAAAATGGATCACGGTGAGATTATTATGCAAGAATCTTTGAAGATTAAAGAAAATGAGACTTTAGAATCCCTTACCGAGCGCATTCACGCGCTTGAACATAAAATGTATCCCAAGGCCATCCAATTATTTGTGGAAAATCGTTTAAAAATACAAGGAAGAAAAGTTTTAGTTTTAGATAAGCCCGCCAAAACTGTTTAACGATCCTGTACGGTTCGGTCAGTTTTTACTTATTTATTGAGAAATTGAATGACATGAAATCGTCCTCGAGAAGGATCCGTTTCTTTCGAGACGGATTCTTTTATTTGAGATTTTTGTATTGTTTGCGTTTTATCTTGCCCGAGATTCTTCAGGATGGCGGCATCAAAGTCATCGAAATCATAAAAGATAATCGTTTCGCCGATCGCTTGCGTGATTTCTTTCTCTACATTCTCCGACGGAGTAAATTGGCTTTGGCCATATTTGAAGTTAATACGGTTGATGATTTGTTTCGTTAAGAATTCACTCCAAGTTATCTCGCGTGTTTTAAGATTTTTTCCTTCCGCGTCATTTGTGAGCCCTATGTCGCCGGTCATTTGATAAATAAGCCGTTGAGAATATTCTTCATAAGGCAAAGCGTTATTCGCGTATTTTTTATAGTCTTCTAAATTCGCGATATATTCGACCTTGAGGCCTGTTTTGATATCTGCGATCACAATAACAAAGAATTCTGGAATTCCGGATTTTTTGGTATACGCCTGGATTTTTTGCGGCGGCGTGGCTTTAAGTTCGCGATCAAAAGCAAAACTTGCGGTCTCAGTTTCTTTAACGTCAAAATAAGCGCGTAAGATCGCTGTAAAAATTCCGCGATATTTTTGTGAAAAATCTTCGCTGTTATTGGAGGCATAGCCAGGATCTTTGGATGGATATTGTTTTATTTTGGAAATATCGTAAGAGACGACAAAAGAATTATTTTCAAATTGGACATCGAGAAAATTAACTTTAAACTTATCTTCGGCTTTTTTTTCAGCAACGGGTTTTGGTTCCGTGGCTTTATAATCATAAAAAAGTTTATCCGTTGGCAAATAGATCCAAATTGTATTTTTTAATGGGAATACTTTGACATCAAACTTATATTCTTCTTGGCAAAGCGTTATAAATTTTTGATGCGCTTCATTTAAAGTCAGAGGTTTTTCTTGAGGCGCGCAACTGGTAAGAAAAAATGTTATTATAATAAAAATAAGGATTTTTTTCATGTAACAATGAGGAACTTTATACTTTTTTATTCGCTGGTTGAAGATTGAATTTATCAAATATCGCCACAATCTCGTCGTATTCCAGCTCTTCTTTTTCTAAAAGTTTTTGGGCGAAATATTCTAAGATTTCTTTTTTATCGGATAAAATGCGTGTTATTTCTTTTAAACAATCCTGCAAAATTACCTGTACATCATTATCGAGCGTTTCTTTTGTTTTTTCAGAGAGAAGAGATTGTCCTTGCGGTGTAATCATTGAGGTAAAGTTCCCTAAAAGTCCGCTTTTCCCCATACCGTATTGCCAAACCATGGCATAAGCTATTTTTATCGCGTGATCGAAATCGCTTCCCGGCCCGCCACCGACACCGCTGGAGGTCGCACCAAACTTTAATTGTTCCGCCGCGTAACTGGCCAAACTGACTTTAATATTGGCTAAGAGATGTTCTTTGTTCGATGAATGCAATTCTTCTGTCGGGCGTTGATAAATAAAACCGAGAGAGCCTTTGTGAGGAATAATGGTTGCCTTAATGACATCATTCGTCGGATGTGTTAAATACGCGATAACCGCGTGTCCCGCTTCATGATAGGCCGTCCAGATTTTTTCTTCTTTTGTTAACGTGATATTTGATTTCATGCCGAAGGTGATGCGGTCATAACTTTCAGATAAATCTTTCATATTGATAATTGTGCGTTTGTCTCTTAAAGCGACTAAGCCTGCTTCGCGGACCATATTATCAATATCCGACGGGGAAAAATAAAGAGCTTTGCGTGCTAACAGTTCAGAGTCAAGATTTTCTTCTGTCTTGACGCGGCCTAAATAAAATTTAAATAATGCTTTTCGTTCTTCTAAATTGGGTTTCGTGATATGAATTTTTCTGTCGAATCGTCCTGCGCGCATAATCGCCGGGTCGAGTTCTTCTTCCGGGACATTGGTTGCGGCAATGACAACAATATTATTTTCTGTATTACGTAATCCGTCTAATTCTGTTAAGAATTGATTAATCGTCGCATTTCTGTCCATAGTGCCGCCAAATCCGTGATCGACTCCGCGTGGCCGCGCGAAAGAATCAATTTCATCAATAAAAATAATGCATCCACCGTGAAGACTCGCCAAAGCGCGCGCTTCTTTAAAAAGGGATTTCATGCGGGCGGTTCCAATCCCCACAAACATGCCGATAAATTCGCTTCCAACGGCTGAAATAAGAGGCAGATCGCATTCGGTTGCAATGGCTTTAGCTAAATATGTTTTTCCGCATCCCGGTGGGCCTATCATAATTGTTCCTTTAATAATTTTTCCGCCGATCGCACGCACCAATGTTCTGTCTTTTAAAAGTTTAACTAATTCCCAAGCCTCGCGTTTAGCGTTTTCCATGCCGATGACTTCATCCCATTTGACATCAGCTTTAGCGAGTGTGATTTTGCCTTGTCCCATTTTGGCAAATCCGCCTTGCATGGCGTAATATTGCATGCCGAGCATAATAGGAAGGGAGATTAAGTTAACGATAACAAACATAGGAAATAATAACGCCATTTGTCCGGAGATTTGTTTGCGGCTGAAATTTTCGAGTGAGTTGTAATTTTGGACGCAATAGATAACGAAGATGGTAGCAAAAATAATAATTGTCGTTAGTAAGATTGAAAGAAGGATGCGGGGCCAATAAAGTTTTAAGAAAATTTGGAATTTTTTCATAACAGGTATCCTTTAAAAAGGTTATAAACTATTTGGATAAGTATAACACAAAAGTTATAAATTCAAAAAGCTGTTTTGATTAAGAAAATTGTTGCTTTGGTGTCTTTTCGTCCGAGTTATCTCTTGACTTCTTTAGCGAACTGTGATAATTTCTTCACCAATTAAGAAATGATATTTTTCATTTTTTTAATTTCTAACAAAGGAAAAAATATGTCAAAGATCAAACAAATTAAGGGAAGACAAATTATTGACTCTCGTGGAAATCCTACCGTAGAAGTGGATGTTCTTTTAGATTCTGGCATTATGGGCCGCGCGGCGGTTCCATCGGGGGCGTCCACCGGCGAGCGCGAAGCCATTGAACTTCGCGATGGCGATAAATCCCGTTATATGGGAAAAGGCGTTTCTAAGGCCGTGGCCAATGTCAACGGCGTTATCGCGGAAAATGTTCTTGGGAAAGAGGCGGATTTTAGAGCGATTGATAAGATTATGATTAATCTTGATGGCACAGAAAATAAAAGCAAGCTTGGTGCGAATGCGATTCTTGGCGTATCTATGGCGGTTGCGCGCGCTACGGCTAATGAACAAAAACTTCCTTTATATCAATATTTAGGCGGAAAAGACGCGAAAATCTTACCTGTTCCTTTAATGAATATCATTAACGGCGGCGTTCATGCAGATAATAATTTGGATATTCAAGAATTTATGATCGCTCCGTTAGGCGCGCCGACATTTTCTGAAGCGCTTCGTATGGCTATTGAAGTTTTCCATAATCTAAAATCTATTTTAAAAGCAAAAAATTTTAATACTTCCGTCGGGGATGAAGGCGGTTTTGCCCCGAATTTAACAAGTAATGAAGAGGCGATTACCCTGATTTTAGAAGCAATTATAAAAGCCGGTTATAAGCCAGACAAGGATGTTTTTATCGCACTGGATGCGGCATCGTCGGAAATGTTTGATAATGGAAAATATAATTATAATGGCCAGTCGCTCAGTTCTTCAGATATGATTGACGTTTACAGTGAAATGAGCAAAAAATATCCGCTTATTTCTATTGAAGATGGGTTGGATCAAAATGATTGGAAAGGCTGGAAAGAAATGACGGCGAAAATCGGCGACAATATACAGATCGTCGGCGATGATTTATTCGTGACAAATGTCAAATATCTTCAAAAAGGAATTGATGAAAAAGCGGCGAATTCTATTTTGGTTAAAGTTAATCAGATTGGCAGTTTATCTGAAACGCTTGATACGGTGAATTTAGCGAAGAAAAATAAATTCACGTCGATTATTTCTCATCGTTCTGGCGAGACAGAAGACGCGACGATCGCGCAATTAGCGGTTGCTACAGGTGTGGGGCAAATTAAAACAGGTTCATTATCGCGCACTGATCGTATCGCAAAATATAATGAACTATTGCGTATTGAAGAAGAATTAAAAGACAGGGCAGTATACGCCGGCCCATTATGGGGAAAAATCTGTTAAGATTTTTCCTAACGGTAGTGCCAAGTTCCGAAGTTAATAACGAGGAAGCCGGCCCATTATGGGGAAAAATCTGTTAAGATTTTTCCTAACGGTAGTGCCAAGTTCCGAGATAGAAACACATGAAAAATGCGATTCAAATTTTTATTGCGGCGGCGATTATTTTAGTTGTTTTTCTGCCGTCTTATGGTGTCATGAAGAAAAAAGAGGACCGCATTAAGGAATATGAAGAGCAGATAGCTATTTTAGAAAAGAAAAACGCAGATCTTTTAAAAGAGAAAAAACGATTGGAAGAAGATCCGGTTTATTTAGAAGGTGTGGCGCGTGAACGAATGGGATTGATGCGTGAGGGCGAAGTTATTTATCGGATAAAGAAGGAAGAATAGTTTGATAGATTTTTATTATTGTTCTTTAGATGTTTTTTTAAGGAAGTTCTGTTAAGGATATTCGCTAAGTTAGCGGTTCATTTAAGAGGAAATTCCGCTAAAAATCAGCGAAACATGTTCAGATTTATAATTCACGTTTGCTGTCGCTCCGTAAATTATATCTTCACATATCGCGGGATAGAGCAGCCAGGTAGCTCGTCAGGCTCATAACCTGAAGGTCAGAGGTTCAAATCCTCTTCCCGCAACCAGCGTAACCATTGAGGGGTCAGTGACTTATGTCATTGGCTCCTTTTTGGTTTTATGG
>JAKQLT010000116.1 GCA_029567025.1 Candidatus Omnitrophota bacterium
TCTTCTGTTGTTACGACATATTTAGAGGAACACAAAATGGATAGGATTAGTTTGTCTTTGGCTGTTTTAAATAATGCGAAATATGTGATAGGGCTTGCCATTGGCAAAAAAAAGCGAAAGGCGTTACAATGTATTATGGAAAAAGATAAAAATATTCCTGTGGCTCAGTTAGATTTGTATGGAGGACAATTATGTTTTTGGGCGGATCAAGAAGCCGCACAGTGTTTAAAAGCCCGGGATTGGAATTTTATCGATAAAGATAGCTTTTCTGTTAACTTGTAAAAGAGGAGATTTTTATGCAAAGAAGAAAACAGCAAATAATCATGATTGTTATTATAGGTGTTTTAGGCGCCTTATTAATTCTTTTTTCCGTTAAGGTTTTATGGAAGCAGTGGGGATTTAAAAATTACGTTAATAACGCTTATGGATTTTCGATGAAATATCCTGCCTCTTGGAATTATAAAGAAAATGTTGATGGCGCGGCAGTTGTTTTTTTTGCCCCTCCAGAAAACGCATTAGATATTTTTGCCGAGAATGTTAATGTTGTTGTGCAGAATTTGTCGGCAAAGCGCATGTCATTAAAACAATATACAGATATTGCCATTGACCAAATGAAGGCTGTTTTTGGAGACAATCTTGAAATTCTTCAGTCTGAACCTATGAGTTTATCCGGAGAATTTGGTTATAAATTTGTTTTTATTGGCAAAGGCCCGCAAGGGAATTTTAAATTTTGGTGTTCTTGGACGATGAAAGATAAAAACGCTTATCAGGTTACTTATGCGGCTTTGTTTCCTCAATATGATAAATATATTGGCCAAGTCGAAGGAATGGTTAAATCTTTTCGGGTTCGTCGCTAAGAAATTTTAACATAATTGATATCATGCCATCTGATTTTTCAGAAGAACGCACTTCTTTATGCCCTTTATTCGGCGAATGTGGAGGATGTTCCTACCAAGATATTCCTTACGAAAAAGAATTAATAATAAAAAATAATCTGATTATGGAATTATTGAGCAAGAGACTCTTATTTTCAAAAGAAATCTTTCAGCCCATTGTTCCCTCTCCGCAAGAATATTATTATCGCCATCGATTAGACTTAAAATTTGTTCGGACAAAAGATAACCGTGAATTAATAGGCTTTACTCCCCAATCTGGAAAAGGAATCGTTATTCTTGAGAATTGTTTTATCGCGAGAAAAGAATTGGGAGATTTTTTGCCTCAATTAAAAGGCCAAATAAAGAGTGAAAAATTTTCTAAATATCGATTAGGCAATATTTGTGTGCGAACAGGAGAGGATGGCCGGGTTTTTTGGGGCGGCATGGGCAAAAAAAGCTTAACCCTTTGTGAAGATCAATATTTCTGGATGACGGTTGAGGGAAGAAAAGTTTTTTATTCCTTAGATACGTTTTTTCAAGCCAATCTTTTTATCTTACCGTCTTTATTTAAGGTTTTAAAATCATTGCCTTTTTGGGGCACAGAATGTTTATTTTATGACCTTTATGGTGGCGTAGGATTATTCAGCATTGGTTTAATCGATAAGGTTAAGAAATCTATTTTAATTGAGGAAACGCCGGCTTCCATTGAGTTGGCTCAATATAACAAAAAATATCATCGGTTAGAAGGTCGGATGGATATTGTGGCTGGTCGCGTTGAAGATGAGTTGCCAAGAATTATTAAAGAAAATGATTTAAGGGATAGCCGTCGTTCTGTTGCTATGATTGACCCTCCACGGGCAGGATTATCGTCGAGGATGTTAGAATTATTAACGGGGACGAGAGCTTTTAAGAATATTATTTATTTATCTTGTAGCCCGGAATCTTTAGCCCGTGATTTAAAAGTTTTCATTGATGCGCAGTGGCAGGTTCAAACCATTATTCCTTTTGATTTTTTCCCGCGCACAAAACATATAGAAACGCTTGTTGTGATGAGGTTCTGTTGATATTCTATAAATAAAGGGAAAGTTATTATGGCCAAGACTTCTTTTATTTCAAAGTTTAATATTGTTCGTCAAGTCCCGGCTTTTTCTAAATTAAGTTGGTTTGAGACCGCTCAGATCGCTCTTAAATCTTTTTTTGCTGATTATCGCAAGGGCGATATGATTCGTTTGGAGGGGGATGCGCCTGATTTTTTTTATTGCGTGATTTCCGGGCGATTGCAGTCTTATACTAAAAATTATTTAGGACATAAAGAGCATATTGAGTATCTTCATCGAGGAATGTATTTTGGAATTGTGTCTCTGCTAACTGGTGAGAATCATTCTCACAATTTTGAGGCGATGAATGACTCTGTGATTTTACAAATTCCTCGCAGTGACTTTCAGTCGCTTTTAGAGGCTATCCCAAAATTGGCTATTGAGTTAAGCCAAACATTATCGCAGAATGTTCGTAAGAATGTTAAGGGGATCAAAACGACTCATCAAAGCACTATTATTTCTATTTATAGTCCTGTTAAAGGATCGGGTAGTTCGACTTATGCGATCAATTTAGCATTAGCGCTTCAGAGAGAGACCAAAAAAAAAGTTGTTTTGACGAGAATTCATTCTGTCGAATCAGGAAGGATAGATCAAGACATTAAAACAGATGCTTCGCCACAATGGAAAATGCCAATGGTTTATTGGCACGAGATTATGGATGATTATAATAAGGTTTTACAAAAAGTCCTTAAAGAAGAACTCCCTATAGGAATTTTAAATGCCGCTTTTGATTTGACTCAAATGACTGAAGCTTCTTTGAAGAAAGAAATCAGTCCATTTGTGAGTGTTTTGGTGAACGATTATGATTATGTTATTGTGGACCTTCCTAATGATATGGACGATGTTGTTTTAGAGGCCTTAGCGCAATCTGACAAAGTGCATCTTTTAACAACAGATCAAAAAGAAGATTTGGATTTGATGAAACAGTCTATACAACGGCTTCGCCCTGTATTGAAAGGCGATTTTCATCAGGGCAAGGTCAAGGTTATTGTTCGATCTGCCTC